>CAIYTT010000174.1 GCA_903929195.1 uncultured Bacteroidota bacterium | reverse complement strand
GAAAAGGGAATGGAGAAAGGAATTGAAAAAGGCGAAGCAAACAAAGAAAAATATGCTGATGAAAAAGTAAAGAAAGAGAAATTAGAAATTGCAAAAAACTGCCTTGAAGATGGCATAAGTATAGCCAAAATAGCAAAATTAACAGGGCTTACTGAGCATGAAATTAGCAACATTGCTATATAACCCTGTTTATTTAAGGAATTGACTGCTACTTTGTTGGTGTTTTCCACATTCATTTAGCTTTGTAAAATAAATACGTTCAATGAGTTTCATTCTCACTTCAGGTTTATCTACGGAAAATCAGGAAGAACTGGTATTTGTTGGTATTTCCTACCAAAAAAGCACAATAAATAATTATAGAATACCAAAAAATGTTAAAGTCTTTTATATCTTTGTTCGAAAAAATTTAAAAAAATTTGAATGACAAAGTTATATTTTACATTTATTTTTTTATTTGTAATTATAGTATTAAAAGCACAAGAAAATTGTCCAGATGGCTATGAAGAAAGAAATGTAAAATGCAATGGTAAGTTTGTTGTAGCTTGTGTTCCCATTAACTATTCATGCAAACTATGCTGGACAGTCAGTTGGCCAGCATGTCCAGAAACTCCGCACTTAGGTGGTGCAGATTTAAAAAATAGCTATGAATTAGCTTTAATTTGTGCAGAAAATGCAAAAAAAATAAATAGTAATTATTGCGGTCATGGAGGAGTGTGGGATCCTCAAAAACCAACAATATATCTTGATGACCCAAAATTTTGTAGCGAAACACCTGACGCAAATCGCACTCTATTTAATGATTTGAAAAACAAAATATTTCCGTTTTTGCAAAGATACTCAATAGAAATAGCTAATTTTAATAGATTCATTAATGGGCAACCATATATCCCAGGCTCAAACATTTCTGAATATAGGGACATGCTTCGACAAGCTCAAGATAATAAAAATATGCTAGATGCATTGTTAAACAACATAAGTAACAATAATATAAGCGATATAAATAACTTATACGAAAAAATGTTGAATGATGAACCCAATCTTATACATGCAGAGAGTACTTATAGAAATGAAGTAAATGCAGAAAAAATTAGAGAAATTGAAGAACAAAGAAAAAAAAATGAAGAGTCGCAAAAAGCAAGAAAAAAGCAACAGGAAGAAGCACAATTGAAATATCAGCAACAACAAGAACAAGCTGCTAGGAATTATGCGTTAGCACAAACTAAAGTACAGGCAGCTTGGAGCAATGTAAATGCTTATGCACAACGAAATCAACTAGTTTTAGATGCCGTAAATAATGGCATGCAGAACCTTGTTAATATATATTTGGCTGCACAAGAAAAAAAACAAGCAAAAGAAGATGCTTTAGAAGCAAGACGCGAAGCCGAACGACTACAAGCTGCACAAAAACAAGCCGAAGAAGAAGAACAAAGGGCTAAAAGAGAAATGGAGCGATTAGAATATGAGCACGAACAATCAATTACTAGTGAAAGGATTTCATTGGTACAATCTTTAAGTCCCAATAAATTTCCCACTTCACTTACACCAATAGAAGGCGTTTCTGCATATTTTTATATAATCAGTTGGGATACAATAACACATAATAGATACAGTATGTGTGTGTCGTCTCCATTTTCAGTTCAAAAACTTTCAGATAGCACATGGCCATTGTATAGTTCTGTTGTTCCTAAAATTAAAAAACAATTAACTGGTAGAAATAGTAAAATAGTGGGTTATTTTACTGATAAATCAATTTGTGAAAATAATTTAAACTATACAATTAGTTTACTTCAAAGTGACGGAGCAGAAATTAAGCATGTATATCTTAAAGAAGGCACTATTAAAAATAATGATTTAGATTTTAATGATAATAACAATAAGAAAGTAGAAAATAATAATAAAGATGAAAATTTTTGGAACAAATAAAACAATAAATATAATGCTTAAACAAATTAGTTTCCTTTTGGCACTTTTTGTATCATTTCAGACTTTTGCCCAAGATACACAGACAGAGGCAAGAGCATTATATAATAAAGCTGAAGATTTATTAAATGATGGAAATAGTACTGAGGCACTCAAAAAAATAATAAATGTAGAAAAACTATTAGGGTCGCCAAATTCCAAAACACTTTATTTAAAAGTGAAAATTTTTAATAACCTTGCACAAGTTAATTGGGTCTTTGTTGATAGTACTATATCTGCTATCAAAATATTTTTCGATAAAACAGACAAAAATTCCTTTCCATCTGAAAAATATTTTGATATTGCAAATATTTCAATTGACATTAAAGACAAAAAACAACTATATGAAGATAAGTTTAATGAGTTAAGCATTCCGAATCAAATTGATTATAGCAGTACTTTTGCTTCTTTAAAGCCCAATTCAGCACCAACAAAAAAAAATATAGACCGTGATGCTTATATAAAAACATATAGTGGCAGTGAGCATGCAAAAGAATTGCAAAAAATAATTAATCATGAAATAGAGCAACAAGAAAGTAAACTTACAAAAGAAAATATTGTAACTTTTTTAAAACAAGTTTATGTAGAGGGGCAACAAATTCATAGCTCTAGCAGCCCTGGTTTTGGCATTGGAGATATTATTTTAAATGGTTGTACATTATACTTATGTACATTTTATTATTCAGGTAATACGAAAAAAGAATCTGTTTGTGAATATGGAATTATAGCTATTGACCTATCTAAGTCTGTTATCAAAAAAAAGATTTATAATGACGGTTCTGCGTATGGATATTATTCATCAGATGAAAACGGTATTACATTTAAATGGCATACTGAAAATAATTCAATTGGATATGATAATAATACTGCATTAGAACTTATAAATAAAAAGAAAAATTGGTTTCCATGGAAACAGAATCAAGGTATTTGTCCTATACACAGCCCTTTTCTTGATAATAGTGTTGAAAAGAAGTATTTCATTACAACAAACAACATGTGGTATTTATCAAATAGTATATACAATAAATATAGTTACGACAGAGTTGTTAAGGCTCATTTATTTTTATTGAATTCTTGTAATCGCGGCAAGGGGCAAATAATAAATGTGAATAATTAGATTTTCTAATTTATTACCACTATATATATCAAGAGTAATACAATAAATTGTATCATTCTTAATGTGAAATTTTAGCTTACTAGCAAATAAATATTGTTGCAAATAAATTTGGTTTTAAATTTTAAATTAATTTTCTTTGTAGCATAAAATAAAAAACATGAAGAAAAACCTATTAATTTTTTTAACTGTTATCATTGCTTTGATAACCGTCAGTTCTACTAGTTATGCAGCTTTTCCAATTACTTCAAACAATTTTATTGTTAACAATAGTACTAACACTACTACAGTAACAAAACAAACAAGAGAAGAAAATTCAATTTTAAGTAGTGTTTCTGCAAAAGACGAGGGAAATTATGCCCATAGTTCAGGCAAAAACCAATGGATTGCTTTAATACTTTTTATTGTATTGGGTGCTTTGGCTGCCCACCGCTGGTATCTTGGTTATTATGGTTCTGCTGTGTTATTTATTTTAACACTTGGTGGTTTTGGCATTTGGGCTTTAATTGATTTAATTCGTTTAATAATAGGAGATCTAAAACCAAAACACGGCAATTATTCTGTAAAAATATAATTAGATATATTAATTGTAATAT
>CAIYTT010000173.1 GCA_903929195.1 uncultured Bacteroidota bacterium | reverse complement strand
CAAAAAAAATAATCATTATTAATATTTTTATTTTTTAATGTTCCAAAATAATAACATTAATACCCTGCAATTTATGCTAAGCTTAATCTGAACAAACTGACTAAAATCAGGCTATATTTAGAAATGTAAATAGAATAGAAATAATATTAACAAATAAAGAAACAATAATGTTAATGTTATTTTTACATATTTTACACAACACTAATTAAAAGAAAGCTACTCCAACATAAATAATTGATTGATAACTAGCATTGAAACAAGAGAGTAAAATTTTATTATATGTATTTATATAAATACATGAATTTATATTGTATTATATGTATTAATATTAACAATAACAACACTTGTTATTATTAAGTTATTTCATTAAAAACCATCAATAGTAACGAAATAAAAAATCATATTAAATAAAATAAATAAAAGATAAAAAGACAATGTAGTATTCAATAGAATGGTTTGAAGAAAAATATTTTTTTACAGAAAAATAAATAACATACAAAATAAATAAATACAAATTAACTAAAAAATAAAAAACCTCCAATTTCCGGAAGAAATTGGAGGTTAAAATTATGGGTATTTCGAACTAAAAATTACTTATTTAGTTGAAAGTTCTTTTATTTTAGCAAAAATTTCATTTTCACCGCCGGTTTCATAGCCGGTGTGCATAAAGGCAATCTTACCTTTTTTATCAACTATAATAGTAAAAGGTACATTTTGAAAACTTAAAGAGCGTTTTAAATCAGAATTAGGGTCTATATAATATGGAAACTTCCAGCCTTGATTTAAGGCATAAGACCTTGCCAATCCCTCAGCTTTAGATTCATCTATAGAAATAGTAATATAATTAAAGTCAACTTCCTTTTTCCAATTATCTAATTGCAAAGACATATTTTTTATTTCCTTTTTGCAGGGAATACACCAGGTAGCCCAAAAGCTAATAACGCTAATTTTGTCTTTTTCAATTATTTCATTGAAGGATACCTTTTTACCGGAATTTAAATCCTTAATTTGGGTATTAGGCAATTCTTGTGCAAATACATTGCAGCTTACTAAAAAACATACAATTGGAAGCAGTATTTTTTTCATGATTACTTGTTTATTAAATTTTAAATCCAAAACTTTGCCAAAATAATAAAATGGCATTCATTTCCGTAAAACTTTAACAATATTAAGCAAACAATGAGAAAAACAATAATTTTATTTTTTGCACTATGTTTTTCTGTGCAAATAGCGGCTCAAGGAACTTTTTCGGGCGACTTAATGATGAATTTAAATTTCTTTCAGAGAGATACCAATATACATGCTGCCGTCAATCCTCTTTATGATAACTATTTAAGTGGTAGCGAAGCTTGGCTAGATTTGAGATATAATATTAATGGCTTTACTTTTTTTGCTAGAGCCGACGCTTTTAATAATTCTAATTTATACTCGCCAGCACAAGCTTTAAGTGGTTTTGGCTTAGGTGCTTGGAATATAACCAAAGACATGAAAGATTTAAGCATATCTATGGGTTATATTTACGACCAAATAGGTAGCGGAATCTTATTTAGGTCTTATGAAGACAGAGGATTACTAATTGATAATGCATTAGTGGGGTTAGAATTAAAATATAAATTAGCAAAAAACATTTCGGTTAAAGGTTTTACAGGTCAGCAAAAATTTCTATTCAATAGGTATAACCCCATAATAAGAGGCATCAATGCTGAAGGTGATTTTAGTATTAATAAGCTACACCTTATGCCGGGTATCGGGGCAATTAACAGAACAATAGACCAGGCTTCTATGAATTCTATTGTAGCCAATATAAACGGGCAGGAATTAGCAACCCGTTTTGTTCCCAAATACAATATGTATGCATTTACTGTTTATAACACACTTACCTATAAAAATCTATCTTGGTATGCCGAAGGAGCTTATAAAACCGATGAAGCCATTATAGAAAACCCATTAACTAAATTATTGGTTGATAAGCCGGGAAATATTGAATATACATCTATAAACTATGGACAAAAAGGTTTAGCATTAAGCCTTACCGGCAAACGCACGGAAGATTACATTATGCTTACATCGCCCAATGAAGCAAGTAATGTAAACAGCGGTATGCTTAATTGGCAGCCGGTAATTGCTGTATTAAGACCGGAAAGGGTAATGTCTCTTTATACACCTGCATCTCAAAATATTTCTGAAATGGCTTTTACCGGCAATTTATTAATTTCACCTAACGATGTTACCAATTTCTCCTTTACTTATACAAATATAAACAACCTTACTAATACAAAATTATTTCGCGAAGGCTATGCTGATGTATATTATCAGGGCTTAAAATCGTGGGTATTACAGGCAGGTTTACAATATTTAGAATACAATCAAGCTGCCTATTTAGTTTCTACCTTAAAACAACCGATAGATTTTTGTTTTACACCTTTTGGAGAAATTACGTATAAAATAAACGACAATCATTCCATACGTTTAGAAGGTTCTTATATGAGCACTAAACAATATTATGGCTCTTGGATATTTGCATTATTAGAATATAATGTAGCTCCTAAATTCTCTGTTTCCGTATCTGATATGTACGATGTAAACCCTAATAACGGTGAAAGCAAACCAGATGGCTTTTCTACAACACCTACACATTATTATAATATTTACGGAGCTTATACCAAAGGTTCTAACCGTTTTTCAGTTGCTTATGTAAAACAAGTAGCCGGCATCAATTGCAGCGGTGGTGTTTGCCGTTACGAGCCGGCATTTAGTGGTTTAAGATGTACAGTAACATCCAGTTTTTAGTACTAATATAAAGTCAAACAAAAAAGTGCTTGTCAAGAAAAAATAGACAAGCACTTTTTTGTTTTTAATTGTACCCTAAAGAATATTAATTACTTGCCATTTGTACTTTTTGCTGCACTTCCTGTAGGTTTTCTTTATATTCCATGTCTGTTTCCAATAGATTTTCTACTGTATTACAAGAATGAATAACTGTTGTGTGGTCGAAACCGCCAAAATGGTCTCCAATATTTTTTAGAGAGTTTTTGGTGAATTTTTTTGCTAGGTACATGGTAATCTGTCTTGCCAAAACCACTTCTCTTTTTCGCGTTTTTGTCATTAATTTTTCATAAGGAACATGATAATATTCGCAAACTAATTTTTGTATATTTTCTATGGTCATTTCACGTGTTGCACTTTTCACAAAATTTTTCATGATACGCTTAGCCAAATCCATGTCTATTTCTTTATTATTAAGCGTTGCCTGTGCAAATAAACCTATAATTGCACCCTCCAATTCACGCACATTACTGTTTATATTATAGGCAATGTATTTAACTACGTCATCAGGTATTTCAAGTCCTTCTTTTCGCATTTTAACTCTAAGAATTGCCTGTCTTGTTTCATAGTCAGGCGCTTGAATTTCGGCATTTAAACCCCATCTAAATCTACTTAATAATCTTTCCTGCAAGCCTTCCATATCTCTTGGTGGTGTATCGCTGGTAAGTACTATTTGTTTACCACTTTGATGCAAGTGATTAAAAATTGCAAAAAACACATCTTGAGACCTGGGTGCAGTAACAAATAAATGTATGTCATCCATTATCAATACATCTATCAGTTGGTAAAAATGAATAAAATCATTTACTTCATTGTTTTTAGAATGGTCAATAAACTGATTTATAAATTTTTCGGAACTAACATACAATACTGATTTATTGGGATGTAATCTACGTACTTCATTACCTATTGCCATGGCTAAATGGGTTTTACCCCAGCCTACCCCACCATGAATTACTAAAGGATTAAAAGAAGTTGTACCCGGTCTTTTAGCTATTGCTAACCCAGCTGCTCTGGCTACTCTATTACACTCACCTTCTACATAAGCTTCAAAAACATAAGCTTCATTCAGTTGGGGGTCAATTTGCATTCTCTTTAAACCCGGAATTGCGTAGGGTGATTTTATGCTATGTGGGTCATCCCAAGTTAATGGCATATCCACAAAATTAGTTTCATTTGTGGGTTTAGAATAGCTTCTGCCCGGTAAATTCATTGCTGCCGGTTTACGATTAGTTGAAGCACTTTCCATTAATACCCTATATTCTAATCTACCATCTTTTCCTAAAACTCGTTTTATTGTTTTACCTAATAATTCTACATAATGCTCTTCAAGCCACTCATAAAAAAATTGACTGGGTACCTGTAAAGTTAAAATACTATCTATTAATGCAACAGCTTTAATAGGCTCGAACCATGTTTGAAAGGTACGAAAGTTTATATTGTCTTTAATTATCTGCAAACACTTTTCCCATTGCTTTTCAGCTTCGTTTGTTGGGTTATCGTCAAGGTTGAAATGGTTATAATTCATAAAAAAATACTATACTGTATAACTTATTATCATTTTATTAAAAAAAATTTATATTATTTATTTGCGTATTTTTGCTCCTGAATTTAAATAACTCCAAAGTAATTTTTACAGCTACTTTTATATTCTTATTTATAAAAAAGAATCAGAACATCATGATAACATAATACACAATCTATTTATAATCAAACATAAACACACAAAAATATTTTATAATATAAACCAATAAAGGCAACAATACGAATAACAGCACAAAAAATTACTGTTACTTTTTTTTTATTGGGTTACGAAATTCCAACCATTTTGTTGAAAAAAAAAATTGTTTTTCTATTGTTTGTTTGATATGGAATACAGAATAGCCTTTTAAAATATTGCGATTTTAAAGTATTAATATATTATTTTTACATTGAAAAATAACAAAATATTAAATTCATATACAATATTTTATAAATATAAAATTATATCAAATATATCAATTTTAAACACTCCTTATCAGTAAGGGTTTCACGGTTTCCTAAATAAATTAAATCTTTAATTTACATAAATAATTTTTACAATATTAAGTAATTATGAATACTAAAAAATTAAATTATAACACTCAGATTAAGTAAAAATATTTTTATCCAAGAATTCACTTTGTGGTAAATTTTGATTTAAATGCGTATTTATTTATATACATAAAAGCAAAAAAATAAAAAGTAATAGAAGACTAAAACATTAACGTAAGTGGGATACTTATATTCGTAAGAATGATTTGAAATCTGTAAAAATAATTGAGACTCTTTTAGATTGCAAACCGGGTAGTAATGAGGAAAATACACTTGAGGTACTCTCTATACTTGCAGATGAGTATGAGAAAAAAAACTATCCGATTGCTGAGCCAGACCCTATTGAATATATAAAATATCGCAATGAAAATAAGGCTATTTCTAAAAAAGACCTAACTAAATATATGGGAGGCTCATAAAGACTATCTGAAATTTTAAATAGAAAAAACCTCTTACTTTAAAGATGACTAAAAATCTATATAATCATTTACATATTCCTGCAGAGTTATTGTTGCTTCATAGTGTATAATATTAATATATTTACTAATTTATCGCAAGCGGACGCTTGAAAATGTTAGGTCTAAGGGAGACCCTTAGACCAGTGTGGCAAGAAAAAAATGTTCATATTTTATGATTTAACCTCAATACTAATACCATCAAAGTCATCGGGCTTTTGATAGTCAATACTTTCAAAAATTCTTATCCAAACTTGCTTTTTTAATTCATCCTCGTTATTGCCTTTTTCAACTTGTTTGGCACGTAATTCATGGTTTGTACTATAATCTATAAATGAGTAAACAAACTGTTTATTTGTTTGTGAATAAGGATCGTTTAAATCCGGCGGCAAACAATTTTTAAGAATTCCTAGTTTATTTGAATTCAACAACATGAATCTATTTGAAACATTATTATCTAATAAAAATACGTTTAGGTTTTCGTTCAATATCCCTAAGAAATCAGGAATTTTATTTAATTTGTTATCTAATGACCATTTTTCCGAAAAATTAAGATTAGGGAAATTAGGTTTAATAGATCGCGTGTTCGAAATTAAAAGATCAAATCTATTGCTATTTTCTTTTATGAAATTTTCCAAATCTATTTTATTGAATTCTCTCTTTTCGCATAATTTTTCAATTTTAGAAAATATAAATATTGTTTCATCATTTGCTACGAACGAAGCTAATTGATTATGTGCAGAACTCACAAACATTACATTTTGCTGTTTAATAAAGGCTTGCCTTGGAAACAAGTTGTCAATACCAAAATTAGTGCCATGATTTCTCACTTCCTCTATAACACCATATTGTTTAAAGAGGCGACGGGCAAGACTAAAATTTTCAAAATATTTGAAAAAATCATTGAAAAAATTATCTTTTGCAGCTTTTTCAATTGGTAAATTTTCAATTTCAATATTCCTAATTTCTATTTGTTTGGTCTCTGCCCATCCGGTAATTAATTGTAATTTACTATCTATTTTCTCCTTTTCTAAAATCAGTTTACTTGGCAGGTCAATCAATGCATTATTATTATGGATATTTTCTAAATTATAAAAAACTAGGTCAATTGTTTCAGCTTCTGTAATCGAATCGATATAATGCCTTATTTCTTCTTCTTGTCCATCTTTTAGTAAATAATATCCTAAAAAAGTATTAATGTACTTTGTAATGCTATGTCTGCTTTTAAACTCAAATGAACTATCTGTCATTAGTTTATTTCTGTCTTCTAAAAATAGTCTAATGCCATTAAAACTCTGAATGCAATAGTTAGGGTTTATTGATCGTGCATCGAAATCATCAGGTTGATGATAATTTAAATATGCTTTGAAAAAATCATATTTTTTCTTAAAAATTGAATAACAGATGGAATTAACTAATATAATTTGCAGATAAGCCAATTTGAATCGATTAAACATAATCTGGCTAATCTCTTTTTTAATTGTATCATTATCAATAATACCTAAATTGTATTTAACAACTTCTTCATTAAAAGCCTTAATTAAGTCGTTGAAGTTTTTATTGCTTTGAATTTGTCTGGCTTTGTCTAAAAAACCCTCAATTGAATTAATAGTTTCATAATATATTTGATTTTCAAAGCTATGTCGATATTTTTTCATAACATCATCATCGAAAAAATCAAATCCAAACCATCTGTTTGACAATGATAACAGAAACTCACGATATAAATCAACTTTATCATTATCAATGTATTGCCTTAATATTTGCTTAATCTCATTCTCAATAATTATTAAACTTTCTGTATTGTTTATTGTACTATAATTTGAATATATATCTATAAACCAGTTGTATGTTTGGCTTAAGAACCAATCTCTTTCGTAAGTTGGAATACTATTTTCAAGATAAAAAACTTGGTTACTAATATATTTAAATTCTCCCATCAAATTTGCCCCATTGAGTAAAGTATCTTTTTCTTTAAAAAGTACACTAACACTTCCTTTTAATAAATCAAAAATGAAAGAAAATATCTTATGATTATTTGGCTTTATTTGTTCAGATATTAGTTCGCTAATTTTTTCTTCAATATACCCTCTTGAGTAATTAGACAATTTGTTGTCTTCGAAATAATGTTTTTCCTCAATAGGCTTTTTTTCCTCATTTTCAAAATCATGGAAAAATTGGCTTTCCTTTGCATCGACTTTTTTTTTCTTTAAGTATAGAACAATAGTTTCAAACAAGTATTTAATATACTCTTCTGCAATTGTATATTGTCCTTTATTTAAGACATTTTTTATTAATTTAAAGAGGCGATCTACGTTAGCATTAAATTTTATTTCTTTCTCATCAGTTTGATAGGTACTCATTATTTTCAATTTTTATTTGGTTAAATACAATTTCATCGGTTTTGGTAACATAATAATATATAGTTCGTGAAAAACTAAAAAAAGTTATTAAAAACCAAATAAACATAATTCCTGTTACAATTAAATAGCCATTGCAAAAACTTATGGGGAAATATCTTACACTTTCTTCAGTAGTTACTTTATCATTAAAAAATAAAGGTAAAATAAATAGAGATAAACAAATAAAAGAAATGATTATATTCTCTCGAAATGCAGATTCTTTAATAAAATATTCATGTACATTTTTATCTAAATATTCTTTATATTTATCAGCTATCATATTATAACTTAATGGTAACGCTATCCCATTTAAAGTAAATATCATTCCAACCAATGTTGCATATAAATAGTTATAATCTCCATTCCAAATCATACATTATATTTTTATTAATTGTATTTTTTAGCAATCAATATTGATGAATGTCATATAAATCATCTGCATTAAAAGTATTTAGCTTGCATGCTAACAACATACTTTACAATTCCAACAATTGTAAAAGTAATAAAATCTATGTATATAGACTTTAAAATTTTATACCTTTTAATTCTATTTAAATAAAAGTAGTTTGAGCCCATTTATGAAATATTTTTTTAAAAGAAAAAAATTATTTTTCCTTTTTCATAATATAAACTTATCTTTGCATTCCCAAAAATCTCATTAAAAAGGAGGAACAAAAATCTTGGAAGAAAATCAACAAATCCAAAACGAAACAGCCGGAACATCCATGGATGAGTCCGTACAAACAATTTCAACAGCAACACCGGAAGTTGCCGCTGAAGTAGTAAACGAAAATCAAACAAATGGTATTGTACATGAAACAGTATCTGTAGAGGCAACAAGTTCGGCAACAACTGTAGAACCTGAACACCCTACAACACCGGAAGCAACAAACACAACAATTGCTGTTGAAGCTGAAACTGCACCACAATCAAATGATGGTATTACAGAATCAGAAGAAAAAGCAGCGGAAGAGGTGATTGCATTTCCTGTTGTAAAATCGAGCAGACGTTATTATGAGGAAATTGTTCAAACACCTCATGATGATTTCGATTGGAGCGTAGATAAGCGTAATGTAGCTTCTTACCCCAAAGAACAACGCTTGATATTAGAAAAAGTGTATGACAGCACTTTCAAAAGTATTGCAGAATCAGAATTACTTCGTGGTTCTATTGTTGGTGTTACTAAAACAGATGTAATTATAAACATCGGTTTTAAATCAGATGGTTTAATTTCTCTAAATGAATTCCGTGATTCTCCTGAAATAAAAATAGGAGATATTATTGAAGTGATGGTTGTAGAAAAAGAAGACCGAAACGGACATCTACATTTAAGCCGTAAAATGGCACGTGCAGCACGTGCATGGCAACAAATCGTTGATTTCTACAAAACAGGCGAAGTGGTTACAGGTACTATTACATCTAAAACAAAGGGCGGTCTTATTGTTGATGTATATGGCTTGGAAACATTCTTACCTGGTTCTCAAATAGATGTGAAACCTGTTACTGATTACGACCAGTATGTAGGTAAAACAATGGATTTTAAAGTTGTTAAAATCAATGAAACAATTCGCAATGCTGTTGTATCTCATAAAGCACTTATTGAAAGTGATATTGAACAACAACGTAGTGTAATTATTGGTCAATTAGAAAAAGGACAAGTACTTGAAGGTACTGTTAAAAATGTTACCGATTTCGGTGCATTTATAGATTTAGGTGGTGTTGATGGTCTTTTATATATCACCGACATAAGCTGGGGTAGAGTTTTACATCCAAATGAAGTATTACACAATGGTCAAAAACTAAATGTAGTTGTGCTTGATTTTGATGATGAGAAAAAACGTATCAGCTTAGGTTTAAAACAATTAACTCCTCACCCATGGGATAACCTTCCTGAAGAAATTAAAGAAGGTGCACATGTAAAAGGTAAAGTTGTAAATATTGAAGATTACGGTGCATTCTTAGAAATATTCCCGGGTGTTGAAGGTTTGGTTCACGTATCTGAAATCACATGGTCATCACAGCCAATTAATGCTAAAGAATTCTTTAAATTAGGTGAAGAGCATGAAGCAGTAGTGGTAACACTTGATAAAGATGAGCGTAAAATGAGCTTATCAATAAAACAAATGACAGCAGACCCGTGGGATACTATTGAAACAAGATTCCCTGTTGACAGCCGTCATTTAGGTACTGTAAAAAATATTACTCCTTATGGCGTGTTTATTGAATTGGAAACCGGTATCGGTGGTATGATTCACATAAGCGACCTTAGCTGGATTAAACGTTACAATCACCCAAGCGAATTTGTGAAATCTGGCGATAAAATGGATATTATGATTTTATCTATTGACAAAGAAAATCGCAAGTTAGCTTTAGGTCATAAACAACTGGAGGAAGACCCTTGGAATACGTTTGAAAGTGTATTCCCTATCGGTTCAGTTCACGAAGGTATTGTAACTCGTAAAGACGACAAAGGTGCAACAGTACAATTACAATATGGTTTAGAAGCGTATGCTCCTGCTCGCCACCTTCGTAAAGAAGACGGTGAAAATGCGGAAGCTGAAGAAACTTTACCGTTTATGATTATTGAATTTGACCGTAACGACAAACGCATTATGGTTTCTCATTCAAAAGTTTGGGAACAAAAACAACAAGAAGAAAAAGAGGTTGCCAAAAAAGAAGCAACAGCTGAATCTGATAAGACTAAAAAAGCAGTTAAAAACATACAAAATAAAGTTGAAAAACCAACTTTAGGCGATTTAGGTGCTTTAGCTGCTATAAAAGATAAAATGAAAAAAGCAGAAGAAGATGCAGCAAGTTAGTAGTTGTATAACAACAAATAATACTGTATTTTATTCTTACAATTTATTTTACTAATTTTAAAAGCCACCAAAATTTTGGTGGCTTTTAAAATTTTAATACTTTAAAAACTTTTTTAAAAAATGAAAAATATACTACTTCTACTTGCAATTGTATTGCCGACACAGGTGTTTGCACAAATAAAAAATATTGACCAATTATTTGCATTAAGCCAAAATTCTTATGTACAAATAGCTGATAAATTTAAAAATAAATACTGGAAAATACACGAGCAGGGACCCATGGATACCCTATATTATGTTAGATACATACCTGCAACTATTGATACTGCAAATTTTAATGATATGGTAATGTGCTACTATAAAAATCCAAAGCAAATTCCGGTTAATTATATTGTTTATCAAAACATAGACCTTAAATTTTATAATGCAACCATGGCAACATTAAAAAAAGAGGGATTTAAAAAAATGACTACCGAAACAAAAGATGACGGTTCTAAAAATGATATTTACATGAATGATAAACAGGTATTTTCTATTATCTATTTTAAAAAGAACCCTCAAGATAAAATGACGTATATTTATGGTACAAGCACAAAAACAATAAAAAAGTAAGACCATTACCGTGAATGAATATTAAATAATTAATTTTAAATAAAATATACTTTGGCTACTATTTCCAATATTCCTTATCGCAGATGGTATATAGCCGGTTTCATTGTTACTATTGTTACTGCTTGGTTTAGTGTGGGCTACCATCACCCTGATGAGCATTTTCAGGTATTTGAATTCTGTAACTATAAGTTAGGTTTATCGCCTGCCAAAGATTTACCTTGGGAATTTGCTGCAAATTGTAGGTCGGCAATACAGCCATTTAAAGTTTATATTTTATCTGAAGCGTTGCAATTTCTTGGTATTTATAATCCATTCACTATTGCTTTTATTTTTAGGCTTTTAATGGGCTTATTTGCTTTTTGGGTAAACTGTAGATTAATAAAACAATTTTTGCCCGATTTCAAATCAGATTCAGGTAAATTATTCTTCGTTGGTTGTTCGTTTTTATTGTGGTTTCTGCCTTATATAACCGTTCGTTTTTCAGCAGAAAACGTTTCCGGAGTCTGTTTTTTTATGGCATTAACTTTAATTTACACATTAGATAAAGACACAGGATTAAAAGTTATTGCTGATTTGATTTGTGCCGGTTTATTGCTCGGTTTCACTTTTTTCTTACGTCTCCAAATGGGTTTTGGAATAGTAGCTTTAGGTTTTTGGCTTATTTTAAATAAGAAACTGAACGTTATCCATTGGGTTATCTTTATTTTATCTGGCTTATTTGCAGTTTATATATCTATAGGTATCGATTATTGGTTTTATGGCAAATGGTTATTTACACCATTTATTTATTTCAATATTAATATTATACAAAATGTAGCAGCAAAATTTGGAGTTTTTCCGTGGTGGTATTATTTTTCTGCCTTCTTCGAAAAAGGTGTACCTCCTCTTAGTTTATTACTAATTATTTTTTGCATATTAGGTATTTGGAAAAAGCCTAAACATATAATATCATTTGTATTTATTTTCTTTTTAATAGGGCATTTTGCAATTGGGCATAAAGAACTACGTTTTATATACCCAATCGTTTTGGGCTTACCCTATCTGGTTGCTATAGGATTACAAGAAAGCATGAAACTAACTTTTTTTAATAAAAAAGCAGCTAAATTATCTTTCAAAATTTTAATAGTACTCAATTATATCCTTTTAGTTTATAAGGCAATAACACCGGCACAAGAAATGATAAAATATTATGAGTTTGTTTATAATTTTTCTAAAAAACATACTACAACCTTTTTTGCTTTTAATAAATCACCCTATAGTTTAGACGGTACAGAATTAAATTTTTATAAACCCAATACTATAAATTCTGTTTCTATTAAAGACAGTTCAGAATTAAATAAATTACTAAATAAAACAAACGACAATAATTATGTGCTTTATTTGAGCCATACACTAAAGCCCGGACCTGAATTAAACGGGTATAAAGTTGAAAAATTATATTGCTTATTTCCCGATTGGCTATTGAAATACAATATTAACAACTGGCAAGACCGTTCTTATCTTTGGGTTGTATTTAGGGTTTATAGTAAAATGAACTAAATACATTTAATTTATTATTAATAAATAATTTATATAGTTGGTTTGTTTAGATGATTATAATCAGTTTATGTATAATTGGTTTGTAATTAACTTTGCACCTATACTATTTATATATTTTATTACACACCAAAATCATCTAAATGAAAAATATAATTTTAAGGTCAATCAGCCTATTATTTATAATAATCAGCCTACAAACAAATGCACAAACAATACTGGCAGAAGACTTTGAAACCGTTACCATTCCTCATTTGCCGGGTGGCTGGTTAAAAAGTGGTTCCGGTATCCCTGCTTGGAAAACAGGGAGTGGTAGCATAAGTAGTTGGGCTGTAGCTGGGGGCTATGCATTACCTTATCATACTCAATATACAATAATAGACCAGAGGAATGATTCAACACAAAATTATTTAAACGATACATTAATATCTCCTGTTTTTAACCTAACAGGATACACAAATGTTTATTTAAATTATGACTACTTTTTTTATAATGCAACAATTAGTGGAAACACAGAAAAAGCATTTGTATTAGGCTCAATAGATAGTGGTGTTACTTGGACAATTATAGATAGCTTACCCGGTAGTGCGGCAATTGGCGGTTTTTGGGCTACAAATCATACTAATTTATCGGTGCTAAGTGGCACAAATTGTAAAATTGCTTTTACTTATACCAATGGTAGCGGGCATTTAATTGGTGCAGCTATAGATAATATATTGGTTGAAAACATTTCAAATAATGCTGCTGCAGTTACAAATATAATATACAATAATTCTACAGAGGGTATTGCTACCAATGGCTCGCCAATAGGTTTTACAATAAGAAATGATGGCACTACAATAACAAGCTTAGAAGTAAAATACCAAATAAATTCTCAATTACCTGTAAACCAAACATTTACAGGTATCCATATTACACCCTATACAACACAAAATTTCACTTTTAGTACACCATTATCGGGTGCTGTTTCCGGTATGGATACAATTATTGTAACTGCAACTATGGTAAATTCTGTACTTAATAATGGATTAAGTGATAGCACTATGACCACAAACTTTGTTCTTGCAGACTCTGCTGTACAACGAAATGTGCTACTTGAAGAATTTGCATCTTCAAGTAGTCTTTCTACAACCAATTTTTCATCATCATTCGACCCTATTACAACCTTTTTAAATGCAAATACGAGTAATGCTCATATCAATATAATAAAATACGAAATGAATTTTCCGGGATGGGGTAACGATAGAAGTTATAATCTGAGTGCCAACGAGCGTAAAACTTATTATAATTGCATAAATATTCCACAAATCTATTTGAATGGTAACTTAGACATATATAGATGGAATACGCCATTTAATACAATAGACAGTAATCATTACTTTGCTGCAATAGATTCATCAAAAAATAGCGGGGCATTCATAAGTATGTCCGGCATTTATTTTATTGATACACTACATCACAAAATAGATATTAATATTTCTACACTGCCCACATTTACAAAAACAGGAAATTATCATTTATATGTTGCTTTATGCGATAAACATTATAAAAATTACGATAATGAATATGGCATGACTGATTATTACAATGTTATGAGAATGATGCTACCGAACGGAAATGGTACTTTTGTAAGCTCTTGGGTGTCTGGTACTCCCTATAATTATCATGATTCTAATATTATTTACAATAGTTATAATTCTAATAGTTGCACTTCTTTAAGTGATACTACGGGTTTATACCCATACCAAATGAGCAACGACTTTTGGAATAATCCATTATTTGGAAGTAAATTAGTAGCATGGATACAAGACGATGATTATCAAGAAGTTCTACAATCTATTGTAATACCTGCTTCAAGTTCTCCTGATGGAAGTTCATTCGTTATTTCTACGTTGTCAAATGTTTCAGGTATCCATCTATTTCCAAACCCTGTAAAAAGCAGTACAAACTTGCAATTTTTTTTACGTGAATCAAGTAATGTATCAATCAGGATTCTTACATATAATGGAAAAACAATATCAGAGATTGCTAATAAAGAAATGGGAGTTGGAAATCAGAAAATAAATATTAGCACAGAAAATATACCTTCCGGTAATTATCTTATTTCAATTACAACCAAAGGAGGTATGGAAATAGAGCCTATTACTATAATACATTAGTATTACAGTGGTTGGTTCTATTCAAATCTTAACGCATCAATTGGATTCAGGTTAGATGCCTTTTTTGCAGGATACCACCCGAAGAATATTCCAACAGCGGAAGAGAAAATAAAGGAAAGTAAAATGGAAGTTCCTGTAATTACTACCGGCCATTTTCCGAAATAGCTCACTAAAAATGCTATTAATATTCCTAATACAATACCTATTAAACCACCTAAAACGCTTATGAAAATAGATTCAATAATAAATTGAAATAAAACATCTCTGCTTTTTGCACCTACAGCCATTCTTATACCTATCTCTCTTGTTCGTTCGGTTACGGAAACCAACATAATGTTCATAATGCCAATACCACCAACCAATAATGAAATACTAGCAATACATGCCAGTAAAATAGTCATTACATTAGAGATGGACTCAAATGTTTTTGCAATATCTGCTTGAGAACGCACCGTAAAGTCATCTTGGTCGGCATGTGTTAATTTATGTTGTATTCTAATGATAGTACTTATTTGTGTTTTGGCATTATCAATATCATTTTCAGATTTTGCCGATGCAAGTATAGAATTAAGATAGAGTGTTGATAGCATTCTTTTCATTACAGTAGAAAAAGGTGCAATGATAATATCATCTTGGTCTTGCCCGAACGTATTTTGTCCTTTTACAGCTAAAAGACCTATTACTTTAAAAGGAATACTATTAATTCTTATAAATTTACCCACAGGATTCGCATTTTCACCAAATAAATTAGTGGATACTGTTTGCCCTATAACACACACTTTAGCAGCTGTATGTTCATCTGTTGCCGAAAAAGAACTACCAACGGAAACAGTTAAATCTCTAATTTTAAAGTACTGATTTAATCCCCCGACTACATTTGTATGCCAATTTTGATTTCCTGCAATTACTTGCGATGATTTAGAAACAACCGGGGAAACATCAGTAACAAAATCGCATTTTGAATTGATTGCATCCACATCTTTTAGGGTAAGTGTAGAATAAGAACCCGCCCCCATTCTTACACCCCCTTGATTTGTAGAACCCGGATATATCATTACAGAATTGATACCCAAGCTCGCCATTGAAGTCTGAATATTTTCTTTAGACCCCTGGCCAATCGCAAGCATAGCAATTACGGATGCCACACCTATAATAATACCTAACATTGTAAGTAATACTCTAAGTTTATTTTTGCTCAACGACCTATAAGCAATTTTTAATAGGTTTAATAGTTTCATGTCATTATTTCATTTACATCTAACACAGGTAAATTTTTAAGTTCTTCTGATGCAATTTTTCTATCTACAACAACTGAATTGGTTACAATTTTACCATCTCTAAATAATATATTAGTTCTTGCAAATTGTGCAATATCCATTTCATGCGTAACCATCACTATTGTAATTCCTTTATCATTCAGATTTTGAAATATTTCCATTATTTCATAACTGGAGCGAGTATCTAGATTCCCTGTAGGTTCATCGGCCATTATAACCAAAGGATTATTTACAAGAGAGCGGGCAATTGCTACTCGTTGTTGTTGCCCGCCAGACAATTGATTTGGCATGTGGAATGCCCGCTCTGCAAGCCCAACGGATTTTAATGCTGCCATTGCTCGTTCCTTTCTTTCTTTTGTATCGATACCTGAATTATAAAGCATTGGTAACTCCACATTTTCTATGGCTGATGTACGGGCAAGAATATTAAAGGATTGAAAAATAAAACCTATTTTTTTATTTCTCAATTCTGCCAATCTATCTTTATTAAGTTTAAATACATTTTCATTATCAATATAATATTCACCACTTGTTGGGTAATCTAAACAACCTATTACGTTCATAAATGTTGATTTGCCCGAACCACTTGGCCCCATTATAGCCACAAATGCACCTTTTTCTATATTTAAAGTTACATTTCTTAGGGCAAATACTTGCATATCGCCCATTTTATAGGTCTTAACTAAATTTTTAACACAAATTAAATTATTATCTATATCCATATCATTTTTTAGGAGTTGATGGTCGCATTTGTGGCATAAAAGGATTATTTGAGGTACTACTAGTAGGTTTAGCAGTTGTAATACCTACAACAAATTCATCATCTTGTTTAATATTACCTGAAATTTCAAGGAAAGTACCATCAAAAAGTCCCACTTTTACAAATACAGGACTAAGAACATTATTTTCTTTACGCCAAGCATAACAATAACTTCCCGGTTTAGGTATTTCATTACCATCTATTTTATACTTAATAATTTGTTGATATAATGAATCTTGCAAATTTATATAAGTCAAATAATCGTTTGGTGGCATAAAATGGATAGCACCAGCCTGAACCTTTAAAATATTATTATGGCGTTCTGTTTCAATAGTTGTTGTTGCTGTTAGTCCGGGTAATAATTTCAAATCAGGGTTAGAAACATTGATAACAACAATATAATTATTTACGTTTTGTACCATAACAGGTTGTAGTCTTATCTGTGCTACTGTACCCGAGAAAACTTCATAAGGATAGGCATCTACCGTAAAACTAGATTTTTGTCCTGTTTTTACTAAGCCAATATCTGCCTCATCAACATCTGCAAGTACTTGCATTTGTGTAAGGTCTTTAGCAATCGTAAATAAAGTAGGTGCATTAAAACTTGAAATTACAGTTTGCCCAACATCTACATTTCTAGATATTACTGTTCCATTTATAGGGGCTCTGATAGTGGCATAGCGAAGGTTTGTTTTTTCGTGGTCTAAAGTTGCTGTGGCTGCTAATAAATCGGCTTTGGCAGCCTCGTAATTACTAATTGCCAAATCATAATCGTTTTGCGAAGCCACTTTTTGATGAAATAAAGTATCTTGACGTATAAATTGTTTTTGGGTTAATTCAACTTGTACTTTTGCTTTTGCAACTGCGGCAGCAGCATCTCGCATTGTAGCATATAATAATGTGGTATCTAATAATGCTATTACTTGCCCTTTTCTTACTACCGAATCAAAGTCAACAAATAGTTTTGCAACTATCCCCGATACTTGCGCACCTATTTGTACCGTAGTTACTGCATTAAGAGACCCTGTAGCCGTAACTTTTACCGAAATACTACCCGTATCCACTTTAGTTGTTTTCCATTCCGGTATTGTGTATTTGGATTTTGCATTAAAATAATAGGCAACTACTACACCAACTACTGCTATTACAGATATTATAATTATTGTCTTTTTCATGTCTATTTTGCTAAAGGTGTTCCTGTATAAAAATCAACAACTTTAATTTTAAAATATAAATTATATTTCGACTGTACGAATGCAATATTTGATTTGTAATAATTTGTTTTTTCAACCAAATAATCTGTTGCACTTGCCAAGCCGGCATTGAATTTTTTTTCCATATCAATGTATGCCTTTGTCTCCGAATTTAATTGTTCTGCTGAAGCCATATAATTTTTGCTTGCTGCTAATATATCTGTGTATGCTTGCTCTATATTTTTTCTTAATGTATTTTTTACTGCTTGTTCATTTAATTTAGCATTTTCAATAGCAATTTTTGCTAATTGTATATTATTACTTGATTTATAATTATTAAATATAGGTACAGATAAATTAATGGATACCAATTGACTAAAATTATCTTTAAATTGATTGAAAAAAGGATATTTTTGTGTAGATGTTGTGGTTAAAGGTACACTCCCAATTACAGTTTCCGAAGGGTTATTTTGCAAAAAACCTATGGTTTGGTTTTGGTATGTAGTATTATAATTAATATGAGACAAGCTACTATAATATTCAGTACTTAAACTACCGCTTAAACTTAAAGTTGGTTTACCGCTTGCTTTATTTACCTGCAAGTCTATAATTGCAGCATTTGTTCTTAATGCGGCACTTTTAATTTCAGGAAATTGACCCTCAGCATATTTATATATTTCTGTTGCTGTTGTTTTTATATCAGGTAAAATTTCATTTATTATAGGTACATCTATTTCAAAAGAATCATTTATAGGCAATTCCATTAATTGCTGTAATTGAACTTTTGCTAATATCAAAAGATTTTCTGCATTTACTTTTGCCGATTTATCGGTTGCTAACTGTGCGTTTATTAAAAATAAATTACTTTCTGCTAACTGACCTGCAACAACATATTTTTTTGTTTTATCAACTTGTATGCTATCGTTTGCAATTTGCCCTTGTGCTATTTTTACGGCATCATATTGATACATAATTTGAATATATGCAGCCATAATGTTTAAAGAAAGGTCATTTTTTTGCTTTTCATAATCTAATTTACTGGCATCATATATTATTTTATTCTCTTTTACAATGTTTTTCAATTTATTTCCTCCATATATAACAACATTACTAACTAAAGAAGGATTATTTGTGTTTGAGTTTTGATGAGAAATTTGATTACCATTACTTATAGTATTGCCGAAACTAAACCCTTGCCCATCTGTAAAATTTAAATTAGGCAAAATATTTGATTTAGCTTGACTATAATTTATTCTACTTATATCCTCATTCAACATTTGCTGCCTAAGTGCAATATTATTTGTATATGCAAAATCTATACATTCTTTTAAAGTCCACTCTTTTTTTTGAGCACTTACTAATACTGAAAAGAATAAAAAAGAGAGGAATAAGAAGAGTTGCTTATTTATAATAAAAAACTTTTCAGTATAATTTATTTTATATATATTCATTTTTTATTTTGTTAAAATAAAATGTTACAAACTAAAACAAAAAATAAATTCTGTTTTGCAAAGGTACATGTACAATCCCTATCCAATGTTACACAATAATTATTCTTTGTTACATAATAATTATATTTAATTTTATTCTGTATAAATAAATAATCCTGCCTAATTTACATTTTTTGTTACCTTTATTAAAAAATAGAACCTAAATTTGAAGTTTAATTACAATATTATGCAATAAAATAAATTATGTAATTTGTTTTTAGTATAATCTATCTGTATTATCAAAAAAATATTTATCTTTATAATAAAATTAGAAATAAAAATTCAAAAAACACAAAACAATGAGCAAACAGTTTTTTGTTGATAATAAAGCAGGAAGTGGTGCCGGTGCTAATAGTAACGATAACATACAGCCTGCCATTAAAGTGGCTTATATTGATAATAAACCTTATGAAATAAAGGACGGGGAAACAATCATTTCCTTATTAAGAAGGAACTTTGGTAAAGATTATATACCTACTTTGTGCGATGCTCCGAATCTTGACCCATTTGGTTCGTGCAGAGTTTGCAGTGTAGATGTTGCTCTTGCAGAAAATGGCCCTGTAAAAGCTCAGGCTTCCTGCCATACTCCGGTAACAGCTAATACTTACATCTATCCTCATTCTGACAGAATTCAAAAACTAAGAAAAAATATTGTAGAGTTAGTACTTACCGACCATCCTCTCGACTGCCTTACTTGCGAAGTAAACAACAACTGTGAATTACAAGCTGTGGCAGCAAAAGTGGGTATTAGAGATGTGCGTTACCCGGAAGGAAAAAATCACTTATATAAGAAAAATGAGAAAGACCATAGTCATGCCTACATGACATCAGACTTTTCTAAATGTATTAATTGCTACCGTTGCGTGCGTGCATGCGACGAAGTTCAGGGGCAATTTGTATTAAGTATGGGTGGTAGAGGTTTTGATAGCCATATTATTAAGGGTATGGAAGTTAATTTTGAACAATCGGACTGCGTAAGTTGTGGTGCGTGTGCCCAAGCTTGTCCAACATCTGCCATATCAGATATTTTTGAATCTAAATCGATTGTAGTAGATACGAAAGTACGTACCGTTTGTACTTATTGTGGAGTAGGTTGTAATTTAGATGTTGCTATAAAAGGTGGCAAAGTAAAATCGATACAAGCACCTTATGATGCCGAAGTCAATCAAGGTCATACTTGTTTAAAAGGTCGTTTTGCTTTTTCTTTTTATAATCATAAAGAAAGATTACGGTCTCCGCTAATAAAAAGAAACGGCGAATTTGTAGAAGTAAGTTGGGATGAAGCCTATGATTTTATTGCAGCTAAACTAACTGAAATAAAAGAAAAGAACGGACCGGATTTTATAGCAGGTATTTCTTCGGCACGTGCTACCAATGAAGAAAATTATTTGATGCAGAAATTTATTAGAGCCGTTGTAGGTACTAATAATATAGACTGTTGTGCTCGTGTATGCCACTCGCCAACTGCATTAGGTATGCAACGTACTTTTGGCACCGGAGCAGCAACCAATTCTATAAAAGACTTAAAACTAACAGATTGTATATTAGTAATAGGTGCTAACCCTACTGCCGGACACCCGGTAACAGGTGCAAAACTGAAACAAGTAGCTATAAGTGGCAGAACATGTATTGTTATTGACCCACGTCGCACAGAATTAGCTAAATATGCTACTTATCATCTTCAATTACGTCCGGGTACTAATGTGGCAGTATTAAATATGATGCTCTATTACATTATTACTGAAGGTTTTGAGGACAAAAATTTCATTGCTAATCGTACGGAAGGTTATGAAGATTTTAAACAAAATATTCTGAATCTTAATATTGAGGAAATGGAACGCATTTCCGGTGTGGATAGGGAATTAGTAAAAAAAGCAGCACTTGCTTATGCTTCTGCTCCAAATGCAATGTCTTTTCATGGTTTAGGGGTTACCGAACATTCGCAAGGTACGTTTGCAATTATGCAAATTACCGACCTTGCTATGATTACCGGTAATATTGGCAGACCGGGTGTTGGTGTTAATCCGTTACGTGGACAAAATAATGTGCAAGGGGCAGCAGATATGGGCTGCCAACCACACCAGGGTGCCGGTTATTTAGACTTGACAAAACCGGAAATACACGAAAAATATGAGTTATTCTATCATGCAAAAATATCTGAAAATGCAGGGCTAAAAATACCGCAAATGTTTGACGCCGCTGTAAACGATAAATTGAAAGCTATGTGGGTTATTGGCGAAGATATTGCACAAACAGACCCAAATACGCATCATGTGGTTGCTGCTCTTAATAAACTTGACCTATTAGTGGTGCAAGAATTATTTATGACAGAAACGGCTAAATTAGCAACTGTTGTATTACCTGCATCTTCCTTCTTAGAAAAAAGCGGAACATTTACGAACGGTGAACGTAGAATACAAAGAGTAAATAAGGTTGTAGAACCGGTGGAAGGCACCAAATCTGACGGACAAATTATTATTGATATAATGAACAAAATGGGCTACCCGCAACCCGACTATAATCCGGAATGGGTATTAGAAGAAGTAGCACAAATAGTACCGTTTTTTGCAGGTGTAAAATGGGATGAATTAGGTAAAAACGGCAAACAATGGCCGGTAAATAAAGAGGGTAAAGGAACGGATATTTTGCATGTTGGTAATTTTAATAGAGGTTTGGGTAAATTTGTATATAATGATTTTAAAGAAAGTGAAGAGTTAGTAAAAAACGGTAAAGAATACCCATATATTATTACTACCAATAGAGAGCTTGAACATTATAACTGCGGTGCAATGACAAGACGCACCAATAATGTACAAATACTTACAGACGATGTGTTGATGATAAACCCTGCCGATGCTGCAAAACACCAAATAAACGAAGGTGATTTAGTATGTGTAGAATCGGTAAGGGGCAAAGTTGATATTAAAGCCAGAATTACAGATGAGGTAAAACCGGGTGTTTTAAGCAGTACATTCCACTTCCCGGGTATTATGCTTAATAATATTACATCGGAGGTTTGCGACTCGGAAGCTATGTGTCCGGAATACAAGGTTGCAGCGGTAAATATTAGAAAAAGTAAAGGAAAATATAAAGTACTTGTAAATGCATAATAAAATAAACAGAAGAGATACAGTAAGTAAAAATAGGCTGTATCACTTTTGTTTATTTTTCTAACGTTTCATTTCTCCCACTGGTCTTTGCGTTTACAACGTGGATCCATGTTGCAAATGAGGACAGGTGAGAGACGCATTCTACTTGCTCTATTTTATTTTGTTGAATCTCAATTTATCACCACCTGTACTATAATTTACAGTATCTGTATATAGTAATTTATTTGAAATTGAATCATATAAATTAACAGTACCAATAATATCAACATTTTTAAAACATGGTAATATAAAACAATCAGTATTGTATTCATTTATATAATTATATTTCTTTACTGAATCTTCTATAGAAATATTATATAATTTTTTAAATGTTATTACATATTTAAAAGAAACTTTTATTTTTGGTGGTTTAGCCACAATTCCTAAAATCCCAATTTCTTTATCTCTTGTAAGTATTTTACCTGGGAGAAGAACTACTGGCTTACCCTCTATTATTTCTATTTTTGAATTTTTTTCATATTTAATTTGAAAACAATATATATTTTCTTTGTTAAAATAATTAAATTTATAACAAAGTACTTCTCCATCTTCATTATATAAAGTACTTGAGCCAAATATAGAATCTTTTACATAATGGATAATTTCTTTAATTCTACCATTTTCAAAATAAAAATAACTAAATCCATCTTTTTTGCCATTTTTGAATTCTATATGAAAAAGTTGATTTCCATTTGAATAATATTTAATATAGTTCCCATCTACAACAGAAACCGT
>CAIYTT010000172.1 GCA_903929195.1 uncultured Bacteroidota bacterium | reverse complement strand
TGCAACACTTGCAGTACCCGAACTTAAACTACTCCATGTTCCACCTGCTGTTACATCTGTTAAAGTTGTAGTACTACCCACACATACCGATGTAACACCTGTTATTGCAGCAGGTGGCGTATTTATTAATAATGTTATTGCCGTTGTAGTTGCAGAAGAGCTGGATGTAGTACAGGTAACTACGCAACGATAATATACAGTTGTGGTTACACTTGCTGTATAAGTTGTTGTTGTAGCGCCGGTTACATTTGTCCATGTTGTGCCGTCAGGCGATGATTGCCATTGATAGGTAATACCTGTACCGGAAGATGAACCTGATAAGGTTAATACGGAAGTATAAGAAGAACAACCCGAAATTACAGAAGCACTTACAGTACCGGCAGTTGGTGTACCTGAACAACCCGGAATATTAATAGTAACAACACCACAACCTGTATTATAACCTTGGGTCATAACAACGCTACTTAAGTAGGTGGTATTGGCATAAGACGAACCACCGCCACCGCCACTCCAGCTACCGCCACCACCACCATAATAACCGCCGCCGCCGCCACCACCATAAGTACCTGCTGCACCGTTACCACCGGTTAAAGCAGTACCTGAACCTCCTGTTCCGTAACCCGGATAAGTACCACCACTACCACCGGCAGTCGGTGTGCCGCCATAACCACCTATACCACTTGTATTTCCATAAGAAGGATAACCACTGTATCCATTTTCACCGGTAGTATTACCGCCGGCTCCACCATGGTCATAATCAGTTGTACCATAATTATAGGCACCACCACCACCACCACCGGCAGAAACTAATATATTTGCCCAAGCTGTACCTCCGACACGAATATCGGAAGCACCACCACCACCACCATAAGCTGATGTAGAACCGGAGCCACCACCATTAAAACCACCTGCTGCTGCACCTGATGTTGTTCCATTATAACCGGAACCACCAACGTATATATTTAATACCTGCCCCGGTGTTACTGCCATTGTTCCTTGTACTCTACCTCCATAGCCACCTCTTGATATAATATCTGCATTTCCACCCTTAGCACCTTGCAAATCGACAGTAATACTTGTTACGCCTGCGGGTACTGTCCATGTATATGGAGAAGTGGAACATGAATAAGTTGTACTGGTAGAAAAAATAATTTCAACATTGCCTGATGTTGCCGAAGCACCACTTGTAGTACAAGTGATAATACATTGATAATAGGTATTGGCACTAATACCTGTAAAAGTATAGGTAGCATTAGTAGCTCCCGAAATACTTGTCCATGGACCTGTACTTGATGAAGATGATTGCCACTGATAGGTAAGGCTACCACCTGCAGTAGCTCCCGATAAGCTTAAAGTAAAAGAAGTACCGGTACCACCTGTAGAAGGTGTTGCAACCGCAGTACCTCCGCTTGGTGTACCCGAGCATACTAATGGAACAATATTAGCATAATAATCCACTATATCTCCGCTCCAGTATTGTGGGTAAACGCCCAAATAATTTATTAAACAAGGGTCTGTTTGGGAAGGAGAGTAACCAAGGTCGGTAGCATTTTCTTCCCAAATACCTCTCATTCTCATTAAATGTACTCCGGGTGTAGCACCACTTGGAATCGTAATACTAAAATAAGTAGGATTAGGTGTTGTAGAACTGTTCCATCCGGAAACAGGGCTAACAACTTCAGTTGATTGATAAGTACCGTCATCATTAAAATCTATCCATACTTGTGTATATTGATGTATTGAAGTGTAAATCCAAGTAACATTACTGGAATAGACTCCACCTTGTTGCATATTAACAGGTGTCATTGCCAATCGGGATAAATATCCGGTAGTAGGGTTTGCAGATGTTGCTGCAGCACAAATACCGGCATCCGAAAGAGTTGACCCACTATATCCGGTAATACTAAAAGCATCTACTCCATAGCTAATATATCCGGACTCTGAATACCAAGAACCTGAAGTAGGAAGACATGTTGGAGTAACAGAATGTATGATTTCTACAACAACAGATGTACCGGTTGATGAACTACTAGTACAGGTAACAATACATTGATAATACGTATTTGCAGAAATTCCTGTAAAAGTATAAGTTGCATTGGTAGCACCTGTAATACTTGTCCATGGACCTGTACTTGATGATGATGATTGCCACTGATAAGTCATGCCGCTACCTGCAGTTGCACCTGTAAGGCTAAGAGTAAATGTAGTTCCGGAACCACCTGCTGACGGTGTTGCTACTGAAGTACCGGCAGAAACAGTACCCGAACATGCACTAATTGGAGTAATCACAACTTGACCGTTTCCTGTATTGCCAACAGAGCCTGTCATAGATGAACCACTACTATAAGAACCTCCCCCACCGCCGGGTTGATATACACTACCATTATCGCAACCGGGGCCACCACCACTATAACCGCCACCACCGCCACCACCAACTGCACCGCATCTTGCATTACCGGCACCACCACCGCCGTAGCCTCCATTACCTGCATAAGTACTACCTGTAAAAACACCGCCAGCACCACCACTTAATGGAGTACTACCACCGGTAGAATAACAGCCGGAACTAGAACCTGTATTACCACCGGAAAGCCAACCGGCACCACCTGATGCCCAACTGGAATAACCTGCCCAAGAAGTTGGCATAGTACCACCATATCCGCCAATACCACCTCCATTATAACCACCAACACCATTTGTTCCGTTTGTTGTAGTTACAGCATTTACTCCATTGCCGGAATAAGCTGCACCGCCACCACCACCGGCTGCACTAAGTAGTACATTACCGGCAGTTACATCCCATACAAACGAACCACCGCCGCCGCCACCTTCATAATAACCTGTTAAGCCTTGCTGCCCAACCATTACATCTAAAACATGACCCGGAGTAACGGTATAAACATCATAAATGATTGCTCCTTGTCCACCGGAATAACTAAAACCGGTATTTCCACCACCTTGGGCGCCCTTTGAAGTTATAGATATTGCAGTAACACCTGTAGGCACAGTATAGGTTTGGATAGAACCTGTATAACTAAAAGTTGTTTGTGATTTAGCTATCTGGCTAAATAATATACAAACAATGCAAGTAACAACTGTTTTAAATTGTAAAAAAGGTTTCATGAAATATTAATTTATTTTTCAAGGTTAAAATTAAGAAAAAATATTAAGATTTGAAACTCTTTTATTTTATATTGTTCACTTTATGTGTATTTTCTTTATAAAAAATAAAATCTATTTATCCAAATAAACAAAATAATAATCTCTTATGAATACTATCAACAAAATCAATACTAAATAAATACACTACTTATATTATATAAATTATCTTCATCAGATTTATTTTTATTATTTATTTGATAATTAAAAATAAAGAATAATTTAACACAAAAGTTTTTATCAGTTATAGCTCCTTAATTCTCTTTAAGTATTTTGATTTTAATTCCGTTTCAGTTTCAGTAGAAATTATATCTCCTAATATTTCTTTTGTAATAGTAAATTTATTTTTACTAATTGCAGCTTTACTGTTATCAATGTCTTTCATTTCTTCTTTTTCATTTTCTGCCAAATCAAATAACAAGTTTACTAAAGCCTTTTTTACAGTTTTTACTTCCTCTTTTATTATCAATTTCTTCATTATATCTATCCCATCTAAAAATGGCATTCTACCCTTAGTGTTCTTTAAAAAGTCATACAAACTATATGCAAAACTTAATGATGATTTGCCGTATAAAAACGGCTCTTTCTGAATATAAAATTCAAGGTCTTCTTGATTTGCTTTTTCACCAATAATAGACCAAATCTGAAGCTCTAATGCTGACTTTGGGTTTGTATTTATTAATTTTTTGGCAAAATAGTAAGCTGTATCTGCATTTATTTTATTTATGCCTCCCAATGCAGCACCCGATATTAAATACGAACTATCATCCAATGCAGTAATCATACTCTGCAATGCTGCTGAATCTTTCCATATTCCTAATAAATTGAATGCATTTTGCTTTACAAATCGGTTTTTATCTTTATTTGCTAGTAACTCTATTGTACTTTTCCATCTGTTACGGTATATAGTATTTTGAACATCTGCTAATTGCAATACTACATATTGTCTTAAAGAATACAAACTGTCATTTAATGCAATATCAATAAGCTTTTGTGAATTGGTGTCTTGCAAACTTTCTATTGCACCATTAATAGATAAAATCTTTTGTACATACTCATCTCCGTTTATATATTGCGATAACCAGTTCTTTGGTTCTTTATTGTCAATTAGTTTCCCTGGCAAAGCAAAGTAATAGTCCGGAATAACCATTGGTCTTAGACCATTTTTATAATCAAAATTAAAAACTTCTTTTTTATGCATTACATTAAAATCAATAATGTTTTTTTCTTTACCAATAATTAATGCCGCTTTTAATGGTAGCTGATAAACAAAAGTTGAATCTTGTTGTTTTTGTGTTACTGTAACTTGTAATTGCTGTTCGGTATCATTATAATAATAATCTATATTCAAAATCGGATGTCCGCCATGAAAATACCATTCATTGAAAAACCAATTCCAATCTTGTCCGGTTACTTCTTCAAGTGCCATTCTCCAATTTTGTGCTTCTGCCGGATGTAATGCATTTTTAGTCAAGTAGATTTTCATTGCCATATCAAATGCAGTATCACCAACAATTGTATTGATATACTTTAATATACACCCACCCTTATTATACGAAATCGCATCAAACATTTCTTCCCTATTATCATAATAATAGCGCACCAAAGAAGGGTCATGAAACTTACTTACTCGCAAATATCCCATTAGGTCATTATATGCATATTCATCTCTTGCTGCTTTACCATATTTATATCCCTTCCATAAATGCTCTCCGTAATTGGCAAAAGATTCATTTAAGGTTAAATTACTCCATGATTCAGCAGTTACATAATCACCAAACCATTCATGAAATAATTCATGAGCTACAACCATTTCATGATTATTATCTTCTATTTCTCTCTTGTTTTGATACATAAACTCACCAAATAATGCAGCAGTCGTATTTTCCATTGCTCCGGAAACATAATCTCTAACAACTACTTGGCTATATTTATTCCATGGAAAAGGAACACCAGTTCTTGCTGAAAAATAGTCCATCATTTCGGGAGTATATTTAAAAATTTCTTTTGCAAGAGAAGCATATTCATTTTCAACATAATAATTTACTTCTTTGCTTTTCCAATGGTCTTTTACAATACTAAATTTACCTATTGCAAACATGGCTACATAAGGTTGTATTGGCATATCCATTTTCCATATATCTGTTCTTAAACCATTTTTTTCTTTAATTTGATTTATCAGTAATCCATTACTTAATGTTGTAAAACTATCTGCAACTGTTAATTCTATTTGGGTTGTAAATCTATAATTGGGTTTATCAATAGTTACCATCCAATGAGAATTTGATTCCGATTCGCCTTGTGTCCAAATTTGTATAGGTTTATTGGGTATTTTATTATCTGAATTAATAAAATACAACCCTCTGTCATCTGATATAGAATTACTGCCACCGGTTGGTTCCCCATAAGGCATAGCAGTATATTTTATATATAATTCAAGACTATCCTTATTTTGATATTTTTTATCAAAATGTACTATCAGTTGATTATTTATATATTCAAATTGTAAATTTATATTTTGTTTTTTACATATTAACACTAAACTGTCTATTTGCATACTTTTTGCATCAAGTATTACAGAATCGGATACATAAAAATGCGGGTGCATTTTTATCCATTCTCTTGCACTTGCTGTTTTTTGAGAGTAATTGAATGCCAATGCAATTCGTGTATTCGTAATATCCCAATATTTAGTTGTTGTTGCTCTATAAATACGTTCACCTCCTTTTACAACCACTTTTAAAGTATCTAAAGTAACTTGTTTTACAGTGTCTTTTATGTTTGAAGGTTTTTGTATTGTCTGTGCATCAACCTGAAATACCAATAAAATAAATACAAATAAGGAGATTAAATACTTCATTAATTATTAATATGATTAAAGATAAGTTGTAAAAATAATGTAATTATTAATACTAACAGAACTTTAATTATGAATGCCGATATAATATTAGGGTCTTATTTCTATAGGTGTACCTAACGGCACATGTTCGTATAATTCATCAATCTCTGTATTTGTTAAAGCAATACAGCCTGCAGTCCAATCTTTTAAACTATGAAACTTACTTAAGATACCAAAGTTATCTTTCAAACCATGTATTTTCACATCTCCACCCGGTAATCTTTTAGCTTGCTTAGCAAACTTTATATCCTCTTTATTGGGGTAAGATATACCTAACGTTTTATGAAATTTACTATATTGGTTTTTATCATAAATATAATATTGCCCTTCAGGCGTTTTATTATCACCTTCAAATTGCTTTTTACCTATTGGCTCTTTTCCTAATGCTATACTATATGTTTTTATTAATTTCCCTTCTGCAAAAACTTCTAATTTTCTTTTCGATTTTAAAACTAAAATTTTATCTATGGTACAATTATTAGGGATTTCATTTTCCGGGAAATAGGCATAGACTGCAATACCTATAATAAATAATGTAAAAATTATAAAGTACAAATACTTTCTTTGTATCATAGTAAATTGGATTAGAACAATTTATTTCGTAGTAAAATAATTATAATCCTTTAGTAACTGTTGCAGAAAATCAGTAGGATATAAATCTGATTCAATACCTAAAACATTTTTTATTTTTTGTGCCACTTCTATCATATACATCTCTGCATCTTTTGAAGGTCTTTTTTCTTTTACCAAATTACGAATACCATTTATATCTCTATCTGATAAACG
>CAIYTT010000171.1 GCA_903929195.1 uncultured Bacteroidota bacterium | reverse complement strand
GTGCCGTAACCTGAACCCTCGGCCACGCCTTTGTCGGCCGCGCCGGCTTGAGTGTTAAGCAAATCATTGTTATAGTTAATGGCAATCTTAGAAAGGTCGGCCTGATTTTCTAAAGTAAGAGCTCCCTCTTGGGCGTTAACATTTGCTAAAAGATTTTGCTGTGTTTGTTTTATACCTGCTTGCAATACGGTTTCTAATACAAATTCAATAGAAAAAAGAAAAATATTAATAGCCGAATTACAGCGTTTTAAAACAGCTATACAAACTAAAGACAAAGAAGGAATTGCAGATTTTTTTGATTTTCCTATTGACTCAAACTTATACTCTTTTTGCGATATTTATAATATTGATTCTGTTTTTAAATCCTTCCCTTTAATAAGACCCTATTCTAAAGAAATGTTTCTAAAGTTAGAGCCGAATTTAATATCTAAAAATTTCAATACTCTATTCAAGAAGGTTAATATAGGCTTACTACTAACTAAAGACTCCATAAATACAAAATATGTTTTAAGTGGCAAACACTGCATGAATGATTTTTATTTATCATTACAGAATAAAGATACAGTGGTATTTACTTTCAATATGATTGAAAACCCTAACTACAAACCAACAAAAAAAGAATTAGAAGAGGAGGGTATAGACTTATCGGCAGAATGTGAACATGATGAATGGTGGACTTTTGTGCTTAAAAAAAACAAATTGAAATTTATTAATGTTTTGGGTGCCGATTAATATTTTTTCGTTACCACTATACTAAGGGTATCCCTTAGTACCAAAACATGTAACATGCGATTACTGGAAAAGAGAAATCAATGCATTTTGTAGGTAACAACAACTCAATAGGTAGATGTAAGTGCTTATAACTGTTCTAACCCTCTTTATCTTCTTCCAATTTGAAATGCCGTAGTTTTGGTGCCATAAACCATGTAATACTTACAACAACAAGGGTCATAATACCACCAAATACAACAGCATTCTGTGTTCCCATCCATTTAGCTGTAATACCGCTTTCCATTGCCCCCAGTTCGTTAGACGAGCTTATGAACATTGTATTTACTGCCGCTACCCTACCCCGCATTTTATCGGGTGTGTAGGTTTGTAAAATAATACCCCTTACTACAACACTTATAGCATCAAGCATACCACCTGCCAGCAACATTGTAATTGCAATAATAAAACCGAAAGAGATTCTTAGTCCGCCTAAAGTAAACAAAGCTTGTGTACCCCCTAATACATCGCAATATCCAAATGTGATGGTAGTAATTCCAAAACCTGCAAAACAAAGAAATAATTTTAGTCCCGGATTTGTTTTTAATGGAATAAACGAGAGTAATACCAATGTTATTACAGAGCCAATTGCGGGTGCAGCCCTTAACCACCCGAAGCCCAATTCGCCTACATTAAGAATATCATCGGCATATACAGGCAGTAATGCTACTGCACCACCAAATAATACGGCAAACATATCTAAAGATAAAGCAGCTAATACAAGTTGTGTTTTAAACACAAATTTCAAACCTTCACCGAGGCTTTTTAAAATTGGCTCTTTTACTTGTTTTAATATGGCTTGTTTGGGAATTAAAAACAGAGCAGTTAATGATATTAACTCTATGACAAAAACGCTTATTAGGCTTACATTAAAACCGGTTATAGCAATCATAAAACCACCCAACAATGGCCCGATAACTGCACCTGTCTGCCAAGCTGTGCTACTCCATGTAGTTGCATTAGCATATAGGCTTCGTGGCACAAGTGTACCCATAAGTGCAAATGAAGCCGGGCTAATAAAGGCTCTTAATGCTCCGCCTATAAAAATACCGAAATAAATGAGCCAAACAATATAGTGAACATTCCAATTAACAACAATTGACGGGTATGAAAGAAAAATAAAAAAGATTGATAATAATAAATATCCAATCAAAAATTTCAGAATCAAACCTTTTTTTTCGCTTATATCTACAAAATGACCGGAAAATAAAGAACATCCAATTGCAGGTATTACTTCCCAAAGACCAAGCATACCCAAAGCCAATTTATCTTTGGTTATTTTATATACAAAATAGCTTATAATAGTAGATTGCATATTAAGAGCCAAAATGAGGGCAAACCTATATATTAGATATTTGCGAAAAACAGAATGTTTCAGCGACTCGTTCGTGTTTAAAAAAAATCTTATTGGCTTCAAGTATATTTTATTGGGCTTCGCAAAAATATTATTTATAAACTTAAAGAACATTATTTTTATCTCAAAACAAATAAATGAATGATTTTTTTAATTATAAAAAACAAATAAAATCTATATAAGGGATTATTTTTATTATTTTCCTTACAGAAAGCAATGTTTAACAAGCTTTTCCTAAATATTAAAATTTTCGGCTTTATTTTTGCACTATAAAAATAAATACTCCATTAGCTGAAAAGGTTTCTAAAAATAGTGCGCAATACTACAATTACAATATTATTACTTATTGTAACTATAGGTATTCTTATAAACACAACACCTGTTCAAAATTTTCTTACACATATTGCAGCAGAAAATTTATCTAAAAAATTTGATTCAAAAGTTTCTGTGGCTCATGTTAGAATCGATTTTTTAAGTCATTTATTAATTCAAGGTGTTTATATAGAAGATAAAGCAAAAGATACTTTGTTATATGCCGGCGAACTACAAATAAAAATTACTGATTGGTTTATTTTTAAAGACAAACCCGTGTTACGGTATATTGGTCTTTCCGATGCATATATACACCTGTACCGTAAAGAACAAAACAATAATTGGAATTATGAGTTTATTTTAGATGCACTTAACGATGGTAAAAAGGATAGTACAACTTCCAAAAATAAACCCTTTGAAATTAATCTGAATGAAATTGCATTTAAAAATGTGCGTATGCATATTGATGATAAATGGTTTGGGTTTGATATGGATTATGATATAGGTAAATTTTCCTTATTAGCAAACGAATTAGACATACAGAAAAAACAACTTGACATTGCACATATTACCGCTGCAAATGGAGCAATAAAACTTAAATTTTACAAGAAAAGCATCTACAATGTTTCAAATACCGATAGCCTTAATGACACTGCAACAATAAAGCAAGAAGAATTTCAAGTTTTTAACCCTTCGCTATGGCGAATTAATTCAACAAAAATAAACATAAAAGATTTTTATTTTTGTTTGCATTTTAATGATAGTATACCAAAGCCGGGGGAATTTAACTATGAGCATATTGTTATCAAAAATATTTCGTTGCAGATTGCAAATGCACAAATTAAGGGCGATACCGTACTGGGAAAAATGGAACAATTGTATGCAGAAGAACGTTCCGGAATAATTATTAAACAAATGCGCAGTACTATTAGTGTTTCTTCAATTGCATCTGTATGCAAAAATTTATATATAGAAACAAACAATAGTATAATTAAGGATTATTTTGCCATGTACTATAAATCGTTCCCCGATTTTCTTGATTTTAATCATAAGGTAAGAATGGTAGGAAATGTGAAAGATGCAATGGTAGATATGAAAGATATAACCTATTTTGCACCACCTATAAAAATTTTACCTGTTGGTGTATTACATGTTACTGGCAATGGAGCCGGAACGGTTGATAGCCTTAGCGGTAATATTGCCACTATAACTGATGGAATTACAGTATTAAAAGGGAAACTAACAATGGTAGGTTTGCCCGACATTGCAAAAACTAAAATTTATTATAGTAATGGTGAAATAAATACAAATGGCAATGGTGTATTTAAATATTTTCCTTCATTAATAAACAATCCTAATATGGCATTAGAAAAACTAACCAATGCTACATTTAAAGGTAATTATGAAGGTTATATAGATAGTTTTTGGGTAGTTGGTGTATTATCTACCAATTTAGGTGCTGTTGCTACAGATATTAAAATGAAAATACCAAGCTTTTCAGGCGATTCTGCTATGTATTCAGGGATAGTAATTGCCGACAAATTAAATATTGGCACCTTTTTAAGGCAAGATAATTTTGGAGAACTAACTTTGAATGAGAATATAGAAGGTAACTCGTTCAATGTATCTAAAGCACAGATAAATACCGATGGTAAAATTAGTTTATTTACATTTAATGGGTATGGATTTCAAAATATTACCACACAGGGCTTACTATCTAATAAACAATTTAATGGTAAATTATCAATAGATGACCCAAATTTATCAATGATATTTAATGGCGGTATTGATTATAGCCAACAAAAAATACGTGTAAATGCAAAGGCATATTTACATAATTGCAATTTCAATACTATAAATATATTAAAAGACACAGTAACCGGGTCTGCTAATTTTGATTTGAATTGTGAGGGAAGCACTATAGATGATTTTGCCGGCTATGCTAATTTAAGTAAAATAAAGTTACAACGAAACAACCAGCGATTAGCGTTAGATTCTGTTTGTCTGTTATCAAAAAATAGTAATAATAAAAAAACGCTCACTATTCATAGTAATGATATTGATGCTACAATTACAGGTAATTATAGCCTAAGTAAGCTGCCAATTTCTTTTCAGTATTATCTATCGGGTTATATACCCAACTATATCAAACAGCCCTTTTCTGTTTCTCCAGACCAAAATTTAGATTTTTCCATTAAGACCCGGAATATAGATAGTTTTTTGTTTCTATCATTCGATAAAATAAGAGGCTTTAACAACTCTAATATTAGTGGTTCTTTCAATACTAATACACAAAAGCTTACCTTGAGTGCCAATATACCAAATGCTACATTTGGTAATTTTCACATGGGTAAAATTACAATTGCCGGTCAGGGTAATTTAAATGTTCTTGGTCTTAATACTATCATTGAATATGTTGCCATTGGCGACAGTACATTAAATGGTACATTAGGCATTACAACTACTTTAAGCAACGATTCTTTAAGGTTTAATATTGGAACAACCACACCAGATTCCTCCAGTTCTATCGTATTAAACGGGCAAATTACTGCCAGAAAAGACTCTTTATTATTAACTTTGTTTCCGTCTGAATTTTATTTGAATCAAATAAAATGGGAAATTGCAGAAGGATGCAAAGCTACCTATTGTGGCAATTTTTTAGATATATATGGATTAAAAGTTAGCTCTGGCTCACAAAAAATTACTGTTTCATCACAACAAATGGGAGCCGACCATGCTATTGTAATCAACTCGGAAAATTTAAACTTCGGGCAGTTAGGCACTTGGGCAGGCATGGGTATCTATCAGCCTGACGGTAAGATAAATGGCACAGTAAAAATAATAAATCCATTAAAAGAATTTTCTGTAATTACAAACATAATTGGTACTGACATAAAATTAGGACAACAACCAATAGGAAAAATAAATTTAATAGGTGATTACAACGGGTTTAAGAAATTAATAACCTTAGACCCACAAACGGGTATTTACAGAGAAAATTCTTCTGTGGTTGCTTCCGGAAATATTTCATTCGATAATTTTACGAATCAGAATTTAGATGGCAAAATAACATTCAATAATGCACCTTTAGATTGGTCTTCACCATTCCTTACAGGCATTTTTAGTAAAATAACCGGTAATTTAAATGGAGTAATTAATTTTAGCGGAAAGTCGTTTGAACCAATAATTGATGGTAAATTGGTAGTTAGTGATTGTGGTGTACATTTAGACTATATGGGTTGCAGTTATACTATACCTACGGCAAAAGTGCATCTTAATAATAATTATATTAATTTCGGAAACGCTACTATTTTTGATAGTTATGGTAATACAGCTGCACTAACAGGCTATTTTTCGCATAATTTGTTTAAAGACATGCAAATGCATGTAAAATTAAAATCAAAGAAATTTGAGGTAATGAGATTAGCAAGAAATGATGATAGTTATTTTTATGGTAATTTAATTGCGGGAGCAGATTCATTTACTGTTACCGGTTTTTTTAATAATGTTTATTTAAATGCATATAATGCTGTTCCGGCAGCCAGATCGCATATTGTTATTCCGGTTATTTCTACTGCCGATGCAAATAGCTATAATTATGTAACATTTAAAACACAAGAAAGTAATCAAAGTAATCAAAACAAATTGATTAAAATCAATCAAAGTAAATTAAATCTGGACATTGATGCCAATTTAAATGATTTATGCGATATGACCATTTTGCTTGACCCAAGCACAGGTGATGCCATAGATGCACGCGGCGATGGGAATATACATTTAAGTATGCCTGCAAACAATGACATGCGTATTACAGGTAAATACAATATTGATGACGGTTTGTATTCTTTCTATCTGAAACAGCTATTTGGTTATAAGAAACAATTTATTTTAAAAGCAGGTAGTGTAATAACTTTTAATGGTCCTTTTTCTGAAACAAGTTTAGATGTAAATGCTATATATCCGGTAAAAGCACGACTTTCTGACCTTCTGACCGATGCTGAAAAAAGTCCGTTAGCCGGCTCCAGTGAGCTTGACGATGCAAAAGCTATTACATCTGTAAATGTATTAATGCGAATGAAGGGTTACTTGGCAAATCCAAATTTGTCATTTGATTTAGATGTACCCGATAAGCACTTATCAAGCAATCCTGCCTATTTTAAATTAATGCAATTAAATCTGGACGATAGACAAAAGTTTGACCAAGTAGCATCCCTTTTATTAATCAATACATTTATTCCTCCGGAAGGAATTGGAGGAACAACTGCTAAAAACGGAGTGATAAACAATGTAAGCCAACTTATTTCAGGTACAGCATCAAGCGGATTAACCAATATTGTAAAAAACATTATTGGCGAACGAAAAGTGAATATTGCGGTTAATTACCAAAACTATAATTTTAGCGATCAGGCCTTGGCAATAAATAGAAGTACAGCATCTGTAATGGTTAGTAAAAACTATTTTGATGATAGATTGACTGTAGAATTAGGCAGTAAATCGGATTGGGGTAATCCTGTAGGGACAAATACATCATCGGCATTTAATATTACCGGTGATTTTAGAATACAATATCAAATAAGTGAAGCAAGCAGGTTAAGACTAAATTGTTTTAGAACCAGTGATTACGATGTAACATTAGACCGAGATATTGTGCGTAATGGTGTGGGTATATCTTGGCGTAAGTCTTTTGATAATTTTGTTGATTTTTTTAAGGGTAATACCTATTCAGAACGATTATTAGAAAATCAGAAAAGGAAACTGCTTGACAAAAAAACAGATACAGGCAATGGACTAAAACCATAACATCTTAATTAGTATTCTTTGCTTTTTTTGAATGTACAATAGTAATAATGTATCTATATAAAGGTTTTAAGAATAAAGATTAAAAAGAAATTACTTTTGCATTATAATTACATTAAAATATGTATAAAAAAATACGGAATGTAGCCTTGATATTAGGCTTATTAACATCTTGTAATCAACCGGTTGTAAAGCAAGATATTTTACAAACAAATATAGATACCACAAAAAAACCAAATGATGATTTTTTTGAATATGCAAATGGTGGGTGGATTAAGAAAAACCAAATTCCGAATGATGAGACCGTTTGGGGAATTGGCAACCTTGTGCAAAAAGAACTTTATGCACGTTTATTAAAAATAAATGAAGATGCAGTAAAAAAAGAAGCAAAAATTGGCTCCGGGCAACAAATTGGCGATTTTTGGTATAGTGCAATGGATACGATTAATATTGAAAAAAAAGGATTACAACCACTTGCAACCGAAATAAAGTTAATTGCTGATATAAAAAATACAAAAGAATTAATGCTACAAGTGGCTCACATGCATACTTATGGCTGTAATGTTTTTTTTGATGAAGGTGCCGGACAAGACCAAAAGAAAAGTGACCTTATGGCTTACATGCTGGGACAAGGTGGTTTAGGTATGCCTATACGAAATTATTATTTTGACACTGATGAAAGAACTGTGAAAATAAGAAATGAATATCCGAAGTTTATTTCTAAAATTTTTCAAATAATGGGTATAGATGCTAATAAAGCCGATAAAAAAGCTGCAGCTATCTTTGCTTTAGAAACAGAAATGGCTGCAAAGCATCGCAAATTAGAAGATTTAAGAGACCCTTATGCCAATTATAATAAAATGGCATTAACTGTACTAAATAATAAATATGCAAATGTTGATTTTGAAGAAGTATTTAAAAAAATAGGTGTAACACATATTGATAGTGTTGTTGTAGGACAGCCGGAATTTTTTGAAGCTTTAAATAATATAATTATAAAAACAGACATTGAAACATTAAAAGATTACCTTTCTTTTCATTTAGTTACCACTTTTGCACCTTATTTAAATAAACAGTTATCTGAAACTAATTTTGATTTCTATGCCAAAACTATGAATGGAGCAAAAGAGCAACACCCTCGTTGGCGAAGAGTACTTGATGCAGAAGAGAAAGCAATTGGAGATGCTTTGGGACAACTATTTGTAAAACAATATTTTAAGCCTGAAGCTAAACAACGTTATGAAAAAATGGTAGAAAATGTGCAATTAGCCTATAAAGCACGTATGGAAAAACTTGATTGGATGACAGACAGTACCAAGCAAAAAGCAATTCATAAACTTATGTCTATCAAAAAAAAGGTAGGTTATCCTGAAAAATGGAAGGATTTTTCTACCTTAAAAATTGATAAAGGAGATTATGTATTAAATATAATGAGAGCAAATGAATGGTGGAATACATATCAATTAAATAAATTAGGCAAACCCGTGGACAGAGAAGAATGGGATATGACACCACAGACATACAATGCCTATTACAACCCGTCTAACAATGAAATTGTGTTACCCGCAGCACAAATGACAGTTCCGGGCTATAGCGATGAAGAATTAGACGATGCATTAGTATATGGCTATACAGCAGCATCAACAATCGGTCATGAAATTACACACGGCTTCGACGACCAAGGCAGACAATATGATGAAAAAGGTAATTTAAATTGCTGGTGGTCTGCTACCGATTCTACCCAATTCGCAATTCGCTCGCTGAAATTAGTAGAACAATTTAATAAAATGATACCTATTGATACCATGCATATAAATGGAAAAGCTACATTAGGAGAAAACTTGGCAGATTTAGGCGGAATTTTAATTGGTCTGGATGCGTTTAAACAAACCGAGACTTATAAAAAAGGTGAAAAAATTAGTGGCATGTCGCCATTGCAACGCTTTTTTATGGGCTATTCACTTGGTTGGCTTATGCAAGAAAGACCTGAAAGACTTGCTGCTCAAATTCTTACAAATGTACATGCACCTGCTAAAAACAGAGTAAACGGCCCATTTCCGAATGTACCTGATTTTTATGAAGCTTTTGGCATTAAGGAAAACGACAAAATGTATTTACCGGATAATTTAAGAGTTTATCTTTGGTAAACGCAGTTGGTAAAAGCTATTTATAAATACATTCTCAATTTAATATTATTTTTTTAATATTAAATAAGTAAATTATACTTATTAATGAGAATGGAGCAAAATTATTTCAAAAAAAGCAACATTTCACTTACCTTGCATACTATGTTATCTGTATTGTACATATAAACAATATAATGAAACAAAATATAAAAATTTATTAGCATTATGAAAAAACATATTTTTATTATATGCTTATTTATGTTAAAATATAGTATTATTTTAGCACAAGGAGATAATGCAGGTTTGTTAGTTCAAAGTCCTGATGGAAAGAATGTAAAATTAATTTGGTTTTTTAAAACGTGGAACAAAGAGATTACCGGATTTGATATTAAAAGAAAAGCAGGATTAGAACAGAATTGGGTAAAATTAAATACGGAAGCCATATTGCCGGAAATATCGTTAAAAAAAAATATTTCAATTGTTGAGTCCGACAAAAATGAAGCAGGAAGAATAAAAACGCAATTATCAAAATATATAGCAGAACACAAATTAGTACCTATTGATAAAAATGCGATGTTGCAAAACTTAAATACAAATAATCATTACATTTTTGAACTATATAATTTAATGGCTAATGATTTTGATATTGCATTAATGAGTGGTTTTGGATATATAGACCATAGTGTAAATAAAAAAATTGATTATGAATATGGTCTTTTTATACAAGGAACAGATGTATTACTCGCTAAAGCAAAATGGAATTATGGTGAAATACCTGATTTAAATTTAATAAGTGACATTACAGCAAAATCAAGTTATAAAAAAAGAGGAATACAAATTATTTGGGAAGCAGACCCGATAAAAATGAAAGAAAATTACATAGACGGTTTTAATATCTATAGAGATGGAATCAGATTAAATATTGACCCGGTAATGATTCCGTTTAATAAAAATACAAATGAATTTACTTGGTTTGATAGCAGTGCTAACAGCGAGTATCCAATTAGATACAGCATTAGTTCGGAAACAATTATGGATATTGAGGGCATAATAAAGTCTTATACTTTTTATCCAAACGAACATCCTAAAGAATATAAAAAAACATCTATTGCAGAAATTACATCTTTAGGGTTTTACTTTAAAGATGGGCTAAAAATTTCCTGGAATTTTCCAAAAGAGTACGAGCAATACATAAAAGGGTTTTATATATCAAAAGATATAATTCCGGAAGGGTATAAAGATGTATCAACCTTATTAGAACCAAATCTTCGCAGTTATATTGATAAAACTGCAACACCTGCAACCGCTTATGTACGCATAAGAATTAATGCAATATACAAAGACAAAACGATTATTGAAGGAAATGAAAAATTATATAATTATTTTCCTTTACGAGAACCTCCGGCACCGGAAGAAATAAAAGCAAATACAATTATTGAAAATAAAAAAGTTAAAATAAATTTATTTTGGAATACAACTGTAAACGGAGACACTGCTACCAACTATTATAGAATATACACATATAATGAATTAAGCAATAAATTCAGTTTATTATGCGATTCTATAAAAGGAACAAAATATGAATATAAATTAGAACCGCCTCTATTTAGGAATTATAAATTTTATTTAACCTCAATAGGTTTTAATACTTCCGAGAGCAGAAACAGTGATACTGTTTCAATACAAATACCTACAATGGAACTACCGACACCTAACATAGATAGAATAAATGTATTAAAAAACAAAGTAAAACTGGAATGGAATTATACAGACATAACAGACTTAAAAGGATTTAGATTATATATGAATGATAAGTTGATTGCTGATGAAAATGTCTTAGGTAAGAACAAACATGATTTTATTTCAGACGAGCTATCAAAGTCATCCATATATCATTTTACATTGCAGGCAATTACCTTAAATGGCATTACAAGTCAACTTTCCGAGCCCAAAACGATAACAATATTAATTGATAAAAAAAACAAATAGGAACATCTAATGTAATTTCTGAAATAAAAATTGCAGGTTGAAAAACTTATTTAAAATAAAACCTTAACAAGGCATAAAATCTTTTGCTTGCTAATATTCTTTAATTATATTTGCGACATCTTTTTCATAAAATTTTAGAATAGTGGCGTACGAAAATAAAAATTTCGCTGAAAATAGAGGCGAGAACCGTAATGAAAGCTTATTTAGCAAACGAATAAAAGCTGGTAAAAGAAGAACCTACTTCTTTGATGTTCGCTCTACCAGAGGTAATGATTATTTCATTACAATTACTGAAAGCAAAAAACGTTTTGACGATAATGGTTATGATAGACACAAAATGTTTATTTATAAAGAAGATTTCAATAAATTTCTTATAGCTCTATCCGAAACTATTAATTTTGTAAAAACAGAATTAATGCCTGATTTCGATTTTGATGCGTTTAATCACGACCAAGAAAATGAAGAAGGTATGGTTGCTTCAATAGATAATGAAATAAATAACGACTCTGCCGGTGTTGATGATTGGAAAATTTAAGTACTTTATTTTCATATAACTTATTGCCAATATTCTGTTTCTACAAAAAACAGAATTATTTCTTGCTATTTTTATAATTTAATTAAAAAAATATTCTATATTAATTTCTTTATTGTTTCGCTATTAAATTGCCAATTAAAATTCTATTCGTAACTTGTGTTTTTAAAAGAGACGATACCTAATGTTGCAAAATTTTTTATTAGTAGGTTTAGGTGGTGCAATTGGTAGTATGGCAAGATATGGTATTTACATTTTAATGAAAAACATTCGTTTTTCCTCTTCACTTATAAATTTTCCGTTTCCTACGTTAACAATCAATATATTGGGTTCGTTTATTATTGGTGTATTATTTGGTTTGTCTATAAAACAAAATTGGTTACAAGATTGGGGATGGTCTCTTTTAGCTGTGGGAATCTGTGGTGGTTTTACAACATTTTCTACTTTCTCTTTAGATAATATTAATTTGTTTCAAAAAGAAACTCCCATTTTTGCACTTGCATACATAGGGATAAGCGTTATATTAGGAATTGTTTTTTGTAAAATTGGCATTAATATAATAAAATAATTTTTAATTTAAATAAAAATACAATATAAAATAAATGAGCGAATTTAGGTTTAATTATCAAGAAACAACTATTTCTCAGTTATCATCTACTATTCAGAACTTATCAGTTGCAGCAAACGATGCTTGTTTATTAGCTTATGCACCCTATTCTAATTTTAAAGTAGGTGCTGCTATATTACTTTCTGATGGAACTATAATTACAGGTGCAAACCAAGAAAACGCTTCATATCCTGCCGGTATTTGTGCTGAAAGGGCTGCATTGGCAAAATTAAATTTTAATAATACAGAACTAAAGGTTATTGCAATTGCAGTAATTTATAATAGTAAAAAAGCTATAGATAAACCGCTTGCACCATGTGGTTTTTGCAGACAAGTAATTATGGAAGTACAAACTGAACAACAAACCCCTATAGCCCTCTATTTGTGTAGCCCCAACGGGCAAGTTATGGTTATTGATAACGCTGCAAGTTTATTACCTTTTGTTTTTACAAAAACTAATTTGTAATTTTTTTAAATAAGCCAATAGAATTAACTGAATTTATTGGGTTCTTTTTTTATATTTTTTTGATAGATAACTATTGCTGTGGTACTTTTACCTATTTTATACAATAAATATCTTATCAATGATCGACTTAAAAGTACCTCCCGTAGGTGAATCAATTACAGAAGTTACACTTATAAAATGGCTTAAAAGTAATGGAGATTATGTGAATAGGGACGAAGCATTATGTGAGTTTGAGTCGGAAAAAGCAACTTTTGAATTAAATGCAGAAAAGGCAGGAATTCTATCTACTATAGCAAAAGAAGGTGATATATTGCAAATTGGCGATTTAGCTTGTAGAATAGATGAAACCGCAATAAAACTCGAAGAAACAGAAACAGTTAAAACATCAGCACCAATTGAAAAACAAGATTTGCCTATAATTAATGTTGCTGAACAAGAAGTTAAAGCAACACCTGTTGCCCAAGCAATAATGGCAGACAAACATTTGAACCCAATAGAAATAAATGGCAGTGGTACTTTAGGCAAAATATTAAAAAATGATGTTTTAAATGCTGTTGTTGTAACAGAAAAAAAAGAAGATGAAAAAGATACAACTGACGCTCCCCCCAATAGGATAAGTAGGAATGAGAATATGAGTAATCTGCGTAAAACAATTTCACGCAGATTAGTAGAAGCAAAAAACACTACCGCAATGCTAACCACCTTTAATGAGGTGGACATGACAGCTATCTTAGACATTAGAAAGCAATACAAAGATAAATTTAAAGAAGTACATGGTATAGGCTTAGGTTTTATGTCCTTTTTCACAAAAGCTTGTTGTACTGCACTACTTGAATGGAAATCTGTAAATGCCTATTTAGATGGTGAAACAATAATACATCATGAATATTGCGATATATCTATAGCCGTTTCTGCACCAAAAGGTTTAGTTGTGCCTGTAATTAGAAATGCTGAAACCTTAGCAATGCATCAAATTGAACAAAAAATTGCCGAACTTGCTAAAAAAGCAAGAGAAAACAAATTAAGCCCGGTGGAAATGTCCGGTGGAACATTTACAATAACAAATGGTGGGGTATTTGGTTCATTATTGTCAACACCAATTATAAATATTCCTCAGTCTGCAATTTTAGGCATGCATAAAATACAAGAAAGACCTGTAGTTATAAATGGTAAGATAGAAATAAGACAGATGATGTATTTGGCACTAAGTTATGACCATAGAATTATTGACGGCAGAGAAAGTGTCAGCTTCTTAGTTAGAGTAAAAGAATTACTAGAAAACCCATCCTATTTATTATTTGGCGAAGACCCTGTAATGAAATTATTAGGCTTATAGCATGTATTTATAATATATTGAAAACTTAAGCCTCTTTTTCAATATAAAAAGACAGCCCCCAACTTTTAGGTTGGGGGCTGTCTTTTTATATTGCACTTAATATTTTTCTATTTCTCTACTACTACTCTGAATGTCGTCATTTCGCCATCCGTATTTAGTATACCTAATAAATAAATACCCGGTACTATGTCTGCAATTGTTAATTGGGCAGTACCATTTTTAAATTCTACATTACCATTATATACAGTTGCACCTGTATAATTAATTAATTTAACGCTTACATAGCCATCATTAATTACACTTTGGGTTATGTTTAGGTTGCCACTCGTAGGGTTTGGATACAACGTATATTCGTTCTTAACCTCTTCTTCACTTGTTGCACTACCCTCTCTACAGCCACTGTTTACACTAATATTTTTACTTGCAGGGCAATAACCAATTGTATATTTTATTACTGCAACTCCCCCGGCTACAGGTGTAATGATACCGGTAGTAGAGCCTACTGTTGCTATTGTAGGGTTTACACTGCTCCATGTACCGCCTGCTAATGCATCGCTAAACGTTGTGCTTGAATGCAAACAGACTGTTGTGCCACCCATTATTGCTGTTGGAGTCTGACCAATTGTAACATTACCCGTTACTTTGCAACCATTTGCACCTGTATAAGTTAAAACCGTTGTACCACCGGAAATAGCAGTAAGTATGCCCGTTGTAGAACCTATACTTGCTATTGACGGTGTACCGCTTGACCATACTCCGCCGGTTGTTACATCACTATATGTGCTTGATTGACCACTACATACAGAACTTGCACCTGTTATCATGCTCGGATTTGCATTTACAGTTATTACATTAATTGTGCTGCAACCTCCCATTGAATAACTAATAGTTGCTGAACCTGCACTTGCTCCCGCCGTTACTAAACCACTTGTGTTTATATTTGCAATAGTTGTACTACTGCTTGCCCATGTACCACCAATCGTAGTGCTTGATAAGGTGCTAGTTCCACTTGGGCATAATGATGAATTACCGGTAATGGCATTTGGTGTTGCATTTACACTTTGGATTGCTGTAACATAACAACCTGATGATAAAGTGTAACTTATGGTTGCAGTTCCAAACGAAACCGCATTAACAACCCCGGTTGAACCTATGGTTGCAACTCCGGTATTACTGCTTAACCAGGTACCTCCGCTTGTAGCATCACTTAAAGTTATGCTACTTGCTCCCGAACAGATAGCATGTACTCCCAATATTGCAGTTGGTGCTGCATTTACAGTTATTGGGTAGCTAACTATACAAGCTGATTTGGTATAGTTTATATTTACTGTACCGCCTGCTACTCCCGTTACAACACCCGATGTATTTACAGTTGCAATACCAGTAGCTGATGATGACCATGTACCACCTGTAACTGCATCTGTTAAGCTTAGGGTTGCTGTTGGACATACACTGGTACTTGTACCGGTTATTGCAGATGCTCCATTAATATATTCAGTATAACCAATAGAACAGCCATGTACAGGTTCAGTATAATAAATGATTACGGTACCCGGTGCAATACCTGTAACAATACCACTTACACTGCCTATTGTAGCTATACTTGTATTGCTACTGCTCCAGTTACCACCTGTTGTAATATCAGACAAGGTGGTTGGTGCATAGGTACATATATAATTAGTACCGGTAATTGCTGCCGGTTGGGCATTTACCGTTACAGGTAGTGTAGCAGAACCACAACCGCTTATGGTGTAATTAATACTAGCGCTACCTACTGCATTACCTAATACTATTCCGGTAGAACCAACAGATGCAATTCCATTATTAGTACTACCCCAAGTACCACCACTAATTGTAGTACTTAATGTATAGGAGCTTCCTTTACATATTTGGCTTGAACCGCTTATAACAGGTGCTGCATTGATTGTTTCTGCCATAATAGCATAACAGCCATTCGTTAATACATAAGATATATTTACTGTACCTGCCGAAACACCGTTTACAATACCTGTACTACTTACAGTTGCAAATGAAGTATTACTACTGCTCCAGCTACCTCCACTTGATGTCTCATGTAGTGTTGTTGCTGCAATTGAACAAATACTGCTTGCTCCTGTTATGGCTGCCGGACTACTATTGACAATTATAGTACGAGTAGCTATAGAACCAAAATAATTATACGAAATAGTTGCAACACCTGCACTTAAACCTGAAACGATACCGGTAGTAGAACCTACTGTTGCAATTGTTGTATTGCTGCTGCTCCATGTACCGCCAATTGTTAAATCAGACAAACTTATAGAGCTACCATTGCAGACAGTTGTTGCACCTAAAATAGATGTTACTGCTGCATTTACAGTAATTGTTTTTGTTGCAGAATTGTTGCCGCAACTATTAGTTACTGTATAAACAATATTGGCAGAACCCACAGACACTCCATTTACAACACCTGTACTACCAACTGTTGCAATAGTTGTATTACTACTGCTCCATGTACCACCTACGGTAGCATCAGATACGGTCATTGTAGTACCTGCTGTTACATAAGAACCTCCGCTTATTGCACTTGCAACCGGTAACGGATTTACGGTAACTGTTGTTGTTGTATTTGCAGAACCACAACCATTAGTAACCGCATAGTTGATAGTTGTTGTACCTGCAGCAACTCCCGTAACATTACCTGTACCATCAATAGTTGCAATAGATGTATTACTGCTGCTCCATGTACCGCCGCTAATTACATCAGATAATAATGTTGATGTTGAAGGGCATAATACTGTTACGCCACTAATCATACCCGGATTTGGTAAAGGATTAATTGTTATATCCTGTACTGCATTTGCACTTCCGCAACTATTAGTAACATTATAATTTATTGTTGATGTACCAGCAAGAACACCTGTTACTAATCCTGAACTACTTACTGTAGAATTTGAATTACTGCTGCCCCATGTGCCTCCCATAATACTATTGCTTAAGCTAACAGTTCCACCCGGACAAACGGTAAATGTACCTACAATTGTACCTGCAACCGGCAATGGATTAATAGTAATATCTTGTGTTGCATATGCAGTACCACAACTATTGGAAATACCATAACTAATAGTAGAGGTACCTGCCGTAACAGCACTTACTAATCCATCTACAACTGTTGCATTTGCATTATTAACACTCCAAGAACCGCCTGATATTGTTGCACTAAAGGTTGATGTAGCTAATTCACATATTGTTGTTGTACCACTAATTGTACCTGCAATTGGTAATGAATTTATAGTTATAGTAGAATAAGCTATATTTGTACCACAACTATTTGTATAAGTATATGCAATTGTAGCAACACCACTTGCAACACCTGTCACATTTCCGGAGCCATCAACTGTTGCAACACTTGTATTATCAATACTCCAAACACCATCAGGCGTAACATCGCTTGAGAATGTAGTCATTTCACCTGGGCAAATTGAAGAAGCACCCGACCCATCAATGCTACCTGCATCAGGCAATGGATTCACTGTTATGTCATAAGATACAGTTGTATTTCCACATGCATTACTAACTGAATAATAAATAGTTACTGTTCCATCAACAGCACCTGTTACATTTCCTGAAATATCAACACTAGCATTAAATGTACTACTACTGTACCAAGAACCTCCGGTTGTTAAATCACTTAATGAAATAGTAGTACCTGAGCATAAAGAGGAAGTACCTGTTATTGAATTAACAGCAGGTAAGGGATTTACAGTAATTGTAGTATTACCTGTTACAGAAGTTGTGCCTATAGATGAGGTAACACTTACTAAGTTATAAGTATAAGTAATTGGTGCAGATGTACTATTTGACAATACATCACTAATAACAGCAGTACCGTTAGAACCAACGGTTATTGTTTGGTTTGTTCCACCGTTTATATTATAAGTAACAGTAGCATTAGGATTACTAAAAATTGTTACGTTATCACTTGCACCTGTGCATATAGCATTAGCACCTGTAATTACAGCATTGTTAGATGGCGTAAAAGTTACTCCTCTAAAGGCTTTCCCCGTTGGTGCAACAGCCAGTACTGTTACTGTAGAACCGGCTCCATTATCACTAACTTTAATTACTGAATCTAAAGCAGCACTTGTGGTTGCATACAACGTATATGGAGTTGTTGAAAAATCTGCAGTTAAACCACGGCATAAGATGTTAGTAACATTATACTGATATGCAAAAGTTCCTGTACCACCGGTTCTAGTGTATTTTTTAATACCTCCCACTGTTGTATTGTCATCTGCAATATACATAGTATTATTATCAGGACTAATTGTAAAACCATAAGGACTTGATGTACTGCCACCTGATGTACTTACGATTGTAGAAGTATTGCCCGTAGTAACCGGTATTCCGCTTCCAACTTTATAGACACCAGCAGTACTTGAAGTTGTAAAATACAATTGACCATTAATAATATTAATATAACGTGTGTTTGTAACAGTGGTAGAAACAGTACTGCTAGTACCATTCATTAATATAATACCGGTATTTGCTCCGGAAGCGTAATAATTTGTTCCATTAGCAGTACCACCACGAATATTATTAGCGGAAAAAACATTTTGTTTATATGCTAATGCATAAGAATTAGTATTATCTAAAGTAAATAACTCTCTGTTTACAGTAGCGCCTGATGTACCTGTAATACTTGCAGTACCAACAGGTGCATTATAGCCGGGAACTATTAAATGTGTTCTTTCTGCATCTAAAGATATTGCACCCTCTGAAGTTGCTGAACCACTTGCAGAAATTTGTAATGTACCACTTGTAGGCAAATTATTTATTGAAACAGGGGTAGTTTGATTTGGAGTTGTTGTATTAAATTCTACAATAGAAATAGGTCCAGAAGTACCAGTACCCCCACCTACTTCAAAAACAGCCAAATTACCCGGAGTAAATGCAGCTGCAACATTAAATGCAGCTGTAACAATAGACGAACCACAAGAATTAGATACGGTATATGTTATGGTTGCAATACCGGCAGCATTAGCTACAACAACACCGGTTGTAGAACCTACAGAAGCAATTGAAGAGCTTGAACTAGACCAAACACCACCTGTTGTTGCATCACTTAAAGTAACACTACCACCTATATTTGTAGAAAGAGTACCAGTACCAATTGCTGAAACTGATGGTACAGTATTAACAGTAATAGAAGAAGATGCGGTAGATGAACCACAACTGTTAGTAACAGTATAAACAATATTGGCAGTACCTGTTGCAACACCGGAAACAATACCACTTAAAGAACCAACTGTGGCTTTTGCAGTATTGCTGCTACTCCACATACCACCTGTTGTTGTGCTACTTAATGTAGTATTTGCTCCTGTACAAACTGTATTACTTCCACTAATGGCGTCTGGTGTTGCAGGTATTGCATTTACTGTAACTGACGAATTAACTGATGTTGGTCCACAACTATTTGAAACAGTATAATATATAGTTGCAGTACCGGTTGCAACACCATGTACAATACCTGTTGTTGAACCAACAGTTGCTAATGTACTATTACTACTACTCCAAACACCACCGGTAGTAGCATCAGATAAAGTAGTATTAGCACCTGTACAAACATTATTTGCTCCGGAAATACTTAGTGGTAATGCAGGAACATCATTTACTATAACTGGCATTGTAATTGATGTAGAACCACAATCATTAGTTAAAGTATAATTTATATTTATAGTCCCTGTTGCAACACCTAAAACTACCCCTGAGCCATCCACAGATGCAATTGAAGTATTACTTGATGTCCATGAACCTCCGGACGTCATGTCGCTTAAAGATATAGTTGCACCAACACAAACAGCACTTGTACCCAAAATTGAGGATGGAGTTGAAGGTACTGTATTTACATTTATTGTTGCAGTTGCATTTGAAGAACCACACATATTAGATAGTGTATATAATATATTTACAGTACCAACACTTAAACCGTTTACAATTCCGGTACTGCCAACTGTTGCAATCGATGTATTGGAGCTACTCCATGCACCTCCTGTACTAATGTCGCTTAATGTAATAGTAGAACCTGAACATACATTAGCAGAACCGGTAATGCCAGATGGTGCAGATGGTATTCCTATTACACTAACTGCATAACTTGTACTAGCACTACCGCAACTATTAGTTATTGTATAATGTATATTTGTAGAACCTAAACCGGCACCATATATTTCGCCTGTATAAATGTCAACCCATTCAATTGTTGCATCATCAGTACTCCAAGTACCTCCTGAAAGACCATTAACCAAGGTTGATGTTGCACCCGAACAAATTGTTGAAGGTCCTGTAATAGTACCTGCAGATGGAACTGAAGTAACATTTATTGTTGTAGATGCAACATCAGTACCACATGCATTTGTATATGTATAATATATAGTAACCGTACCATTAGCAACGGCAGTTACTATGCCACTTACATCTATTGTTGCAATTGCTGTATTGCTACTACTCCAGTTACCACCGCTAACAACATCTGATAAGGCTAATGTGGCACCGGGGCATAAATCTACTGCACCTGTAATTGTACCGGCATAAGGTAATGGTGTAACAGTAACAGCCGATGTACTAACTGTTGTAGCACATGCACCTGAATAAGCTGTAAACATATAGGTACCGGCAGAACCGCTGTTCGCTGTTATTGCACTTGGGTTTTGATCGGTTGCTGAATATCCGGAAGGACCTGACCATGAAAAAGAAGTAGCTCCGCTTGCACTACCGGAAAGGGTTAAATTACTGCCCGAACAAACCGGAATTGGTGATGCAGATGCAGTAACACCTGTTGCAGGAGTACTTATGATAACAGATGGAGTATATGCAGTGCTTGAACAAGCACCAGACCATACGGTTAAAGTATATACACCACCCGAACCACCATCCATAGCAAACGGGGTTGGATTTTGCATACTTGAAGCATACATTTCAGGACCGGACCATGAATAAGCTGTTGCTCCAGTAGCAATCGCATTTAATGTTAAATTGCTACCAATACAAACAGGATTACTACCTAAATTTGCCAATATACCCGTAGCTGGTGTACTAACCGTAACTGTAGTTGTTGCTATAATAGTACAAGGACCAGTTACTACAGTTAAGGTATAAATACCACCCGAACCACCATCTGTTGTAAATGCAGAAGGGTTTTGAACTGATGCAGAATACATTTCAGGACCTGACCATGAATAAGTTGCACCTGAAATATGGCTACCGTTTAATGTAATATTTCCTCCAACACACACTGGATTAGGAGATGCACTGGCTATAACCGTTTCGGGTGTAGATATACTAACCGAAGAGGAGTAAGATGTTGCAGAGCAGCCTGTCGAACTGGTAGCTGTAAACGTATAAACACCACCTGAGGTACTTGAAGTAGTTAAACTTGGGCTTTGTAAAGTTGATGTATATCCTCCCGGGCCGTTCCATAAATAGGTTGTTGCACCAGTTACATTACCTGTAAGATTTAATGTACTACCTTGACATAGGTTTGTAGAAGATACGTCAGCAGATGTAATAGTTGGTGGGGTATTTACGGTAATAACAACCGGGCTGACACCTGACAAACTTTGAGTAGTTAAACCATCAGATACAGCAAGCAAAGAATAAGTAGCAGTTGAACTCAAAGTACCTGTGCTTAATGTTGTAGTTCCTGAACTTGTAAATGTATAGTATAATGTAGTTCCTCCATTTATCGTATAAGCTACTGTTGAACCTGGTGTACCGTTAAGAATTACGTTGGTACTGCCGCCGCTACATACAGAAGTAGAACTGCTGCCGAAACTTGCTGTAAATGGTGTAAATGTTAAACCCCTAAAAACTGTATTTGTAGGTGCAGTTGCAATAGTAGTGGCAGTTGCTCCGGCAGAACCCGCATCAATAACTTTTATTATTGTATTAGCACTGGTAAGGGTTGAAGTAGTTGCGTAAATTACAGGCTGTGATCCGCTGTAATCAACTGCAATTCCACGACAGTTGGTCGTATTCAGTACATAAGTACGGCTAAACGTACTTCCTGATTTTGTACACTTAATGATTCCAGCACCATCATCTGCAATATACATTGTATTGCCATCAGGGCTAATAGAAAAACCATAAGAACTTGGGCTTACTGTAGTACCAGACATTAAATTGGTTGCGGTCTGGCCACTTGTTGTTGGGATACCTGTACCCATTGAGCAAACACCGATAAATCCGGTTGTAGAAGCTGAAAAATACAATTGTCCGTTAATAATTTGTACACATCTTGTATTTGTAGGTGTAGCTGCTAATTGGGTAGTAGAATTCATTAATTCTATGCCACCTTGGGTAGTTGCGGTACCTGCACCAAAATAATTGGTGCCATCAGCTGTTCCACAACGGATATTATTGCCAGAATAGGCTGTACTTGAAGTTGCCCCGGCAGTAATTGTTCCGTTTGAAGACACTGTATATATAACCCTTGAAATAGAAGTAGATGAGGCAACCCCTGCTGTACCGGATGTTGCATTATAACCCGCTATTACCAACCGATCATGATTGGATGAAAGCGACAAACCACCCTCTGAAGTAGCCGTGCCACTTTCGGTAATACAAGGAGTAGATGAAGACGGTAATGAGACAGATACCCCCGTAGCACTACCTGACGTAGTGTATTCTACTAATTTAATTGGTGTCCCTGCACTACTCAAAGCAGTTGAACCTCCTACCCCTAACTGTAGTACAGTTAGATTTTTAGCAGTAAACTGCCCATGTACATTACCAACAATTAACTGCAAGGCGAGGCAAATGCAGCCAAAAGGAAGTAATTTGTTTTTAAAGATTGTTTTCAAACGAATCATAAATTTTTATTTTTAGAGTGTGAATATACTTTCCGTTACATTAACTGCTTACTTTTCAATATTACTAAATTGTTACCAAATTATTACCAACCATATAATTATATCATATACTATAATTATTATACATATAATTTTGTAATACTTTTTGCTATTTAAACCTTTCAACGAAAAAAATATAAATCATAAATAT
>CAIYTT010000170.1 GCA_903929195.1 uncultured Bacteroidota bacterium | reverse complement strand
GGATATTAATTTTTTTGAAAAACAAAACACGTTTTTGTAAATGAATAAATAGTAATTTTAGGCATTATTTTTGAAAAATAAAGCAAAAATGAAAAATAAATAATTTAAAAATTACACTTTCTAATTATTTTTTTCATTACCTTTGCAGTCCCAAATTTTAGGACTATGCCAAAAATGAAAACGCATTCGCGTGCTAAAAAAACATTTAAAGTTACAGGTACCGGTAAAATACGTAGGTACAAAGCGTTTAAGAGCCATTTGCTAACTAAAAAATCAAAAGGTAGAAAACGTCATTTGCGTATTCACGGTTTAGTACATAAATCAAACGAACCAATGGTAAAACATTTACTTTGTTTGAAATAAACAAGGGGTTTTACTCTTGAAAAAAGAAATTGAAGAAATAATTTTTTATAACGACATTAATTTTAAGATATGCCACGTTCGGTAAATGCAGTAGCATCGCGAGCCAGAAGAAAGAAAATACTTAAAGAAGCCAAAGGTTTCTATGGTAAACGTAAAAACGTATATACGGTTGCCAAAAACGTATTAGAAAAAGGACAAGGCTACATGTTTGTAGGCCGTAAATTAAAGAAACGCGATTATCGTTCTTTATGGATTGTGCGTATTAATGCAGCTATTCGCGAAGAAGGTATGAACTATTCTACTTTTATTGGTAAATTAGCAGCTAAAGGTATAGACCTGAATCGCAAAGTACTTGCAGACCTTGCCATGAATGAGCCGGAGTCTTTCAAGAAATTAGTTGCTGAAGTAAGATAATTTTCTATTGAATATATAAAATAGCCGATTCCTATTAGTAGGGTCGGCTATTTTAGTGTGTATCCTATTTTTATATACCCAATTGTGCATATTAGAAAATCTATTATCCAATATGTTTTGTTTTCTTAAAAGTTTTTAGTTTCCATTATTTCTACAAACTTTATCTTTGTAAATTATCTATCAAATTTGAAGCAACTTCAATTTTCAATAATCGGATATGGCAATATTGGGAAACGCCATGCAGAACACATTATTAATAACCCTGCAACCCGGCTGGTTGCAGTTTGCGATAGTAACCCCACAGTAGGGGAGCAACTACACATAAAGCATAAAGAAATATTGTTTTTTACTTCTTTAAATGACATGCTGCATTCTACCGATGCCGATGTATTATGCGTATGCACACCCAACTATTTGCACGAGCCACATACAATTGCAGCCTTGCAACATGGTTTACATACTATTGTTGAAAAACCAATGGCACTTAGTGTAACAGAGTGTAAAAACATGATTGAAGCTGCTGAAAAAGCACAAAAAACAATTTTTGCAGTAAAACAAAATAGATATAATCCACCGGTACAAGAAGTAAAAAAACTGATAGCAAGCAATGAATTGGGTTCTATTTATATGATACAAGTAAATTGTTTTTGGAATAGAGGAGATAATTATTATTCAGGTAGCGATTGGCGAGGAAAAAAGCAAAAAGACGGTGGTTGTCTTTTTACTCAATTTAGCCATTTTATAGATATACTTTATTATCTTAATGGACCAATTATTGATGCTTTGGGAAGAGTGCAAAATTTTGCTCATAAACATAATACAGAAGTTGAAGATACCGGTAGTTTTGTATTGAACGCTGCTAATGGAGCAATAATAAATTTTAATTTTACCACTTGTGCATTTAACCGTAATATGGAAGGGTCGATTACGATTTTTGCAGAAAATGGTACTTTGAAAATTGGTGGACAATATCTTAATACAATAGAATATCAACAAACAAATGCAACTGCATTACCTGAAATAAATATTACTGCTAAAGCAAATGACTACGGTTTTTATCAAGGTTCTATGAGCAACCACGATAAAGTTATACAAAACGTAGTAGATGTACTTAATCATAACCATGCAATAATGACAAGTGCAAAAGAAGGAATGGACGTAGTAGGTATTATAGAACAGATGTATAAAGCAGCGTTATAAATATAAATACACAAGCATTATGGTTGGATATTGATTACTGCCCCTATTTTTACATATTCATATAGTTCGTCTATATCTTCGTTTGTAACAGCAATACAACCCCAAGTCCAGTCTTCGTTTACAAAGTCATCTTTATATTGTTCGTAACCATTTAGCAAACCATGTATTTTAATGTCGCCTCCGGTTGGCTGCCCATAACTTTTAGCATATTTACGGTCTTTATTATTGGGGTAATCTATACCTAAACTTTTATGTGCCATACTATTAGGGTTCTTATCAAAAATATGATAGATTCCTTCCGGTGTTCTACGATCGCCCTGAAAATGTTTTGGGCCAACAGGGGTAGTGCCTAATGATATTCTATAAATTTTTAGGAGTATATTGTTATTATATACATACATTTTATGTTGGTTCTTAATAACTAAAATACTGTCAACCGTTGTAGATAGAGAAATATCTTTAATGTTAGATTTGCTATTTATCGTATCTTGTTTATTTTGTATTTTATTAGCTTTATTGGGAGTAGGTTGAGCAACAGAATTACATTGTAGCAACTCCATATTTAAAACTATAAATAGAATAGAAAGAATGATTTTCATGTATTAAAGATACAAATCTATTGAATTTTTGAGATTGTATTTTTAATGTTTTTTTGATGTTAGAAAATCCCCGTTCTTGGTGTTCTGTAGAGTTTTTGGAAGAAAGAATAATCCCATTTCATTTTCACAATTCTGTTCTAACCGAATTTTTAGTGATAAATTTACGTCATTAAGGTTTCATTATTAAACCTTTTTATGCCCATTCGTCCTTGTTTAAGTCTTGTTGCATCGTTTAGTTCCAACTCTCATATCTGGAATTGGATTAACTGCCGTCCAGCCATTGTGTGAATGACGGTTATTTTTAGAGACTTCGTTC
>CAIYTT010000169.1 GCA_903929195.1 uncultured Bacteroidota bacterium | reverse complement strand
TTCAATTGTACCTCAAGAATGTCTTGTTCCAAAAGGGTTTCCAAAAAAAAGCGGGCAATACGGTCATTACTCATCAACCACTTAAAAACGAGGTCGGATATAGGGTTGGCTATTATCATGTAATTGCAAAGGTAGGGTTATTATGTTGCATTATACTGTAATGTATATTTTATACTATTACCTAAAAAAATGAAAGGAAGATTAATTTGAACATAAAATAATAAAAAAATATATTGTATTGAAAATTGTCGAGCAAGAAATAGTTCTTTTTATATCTGAATTCTAACTAAAATTTCTAATCAAAATGAAATATTTTACTTATCTTTCAGCCATATTCCCATATTTATGGTAAGTATTCACAATATAGTAAAGCAATATGCAGGTTATCGAGCACTTGATGACGTAAGTATTGAAATTGAAAAAGGTAAAATTTTTGGTCTGTTGGGTCCAAATGGTGCCGGTAAAACATCATTGATAAGAATTATCAATCAGATAACAGCACCTGATTCAGGCGAAATATTGATTGACGGGACTAAACTAAATCAAAGCCATATTGAAAAAATAGGCTACCTGCCTGAGGAAAGAGGACTTTATAAAAAAATGGAAATTGGCGAACAGATTCTGTACCTCGCCCGCTTAAAAGGATTGAGCAGAGATGAAGCTCGCCGCCGTGCCAAATACTGGTTTCAAAAGTTAGAAATAGAATCATGGTGGAATAAAAAAATTGAAGAGTTATCGAAAGGAATGCAACAAAAAGCACAATTTGTTGCTACTGTAATACACGAACCAACCATTCTTATTTTAGATGAGCCGTTTTCCGGCTTTGACCCTGTTAATGCTGAAATAATAAAAAATGAAATACTTGAGCTAAATAAAAATGGTGCTACAATTATTTTTTCTACTCATAGAATGGAATCAGTAGAAGAACTTTGTGATTCAATTGCATTATTAAATTTAGGACATAAAATACTTAACGGTAAAGTAAAAACTATAAAAAGCACTTATAGAAACAATACTTATCTATTAGAATATGCCGGTGAAATATTAAATTTTGATGCGAATGCACCTTTTACAATTTTGGCACAAAATACGATTGATGACTACCAACAAATGAAGTTAAAAATAAATGATAATTGTACCGTAAATGATGTTTTGCACTTTATGTTGCCATTGGCACTCCTAAATAAACTGGAAGAAATAATACCTACCATGAACGATATATTTATTAAAGCAGTAAGTAAATAATTTTATATTATGAATAAGATTTTATTAATAATACAAAGGGAATATTTGTCGAGGGTAAAAAAGAAATCTTTTTTAGTGATTACTTTTTTGGTTCCGGTTTTATTTATTGCCATGTACTCGGCTATCATTTATTTAGCAGTAAACCCCGATGTGCTGGGCGATAAGAAAAAGATACAGGTTATTGATGAAAGTGGTTGGTTTGCCAACCAGTTAAAGAGTTCTGCAACCATGCAATTTACTTACGATACAACAAAATATGCTGTCGTAAAATCAAATTTCCTCAAATCAGATTATGATTACTTTCTTTATATTCCTGCTTCATTAACAGGTATTCAGCTTTACGGAGAAAAAAAGCCAAGCACAAATATTACACAAAAAATAGAAGAAACATTAAGCAATGTAGCACAGACCCACCGTTTGGCAGATGCGCATATCGATTCTACAATTTTGGCTAATGCCCAAAAATCTATAAGTATAGAGGCGATGCAGCTTACCCAAAAAGGAGATAAAAATGCACATGTAGGTGCTGCTTTTGGTGTAGGTATGATTTGTGCATTTTTAATTTATATGGCATTATTGCTATATGGTGTACAGGTAATGAGGGGAGTATTAGAAGAAAAGGTAAGCCGTATTGTAGAAGTAATAATATCATCGGTAAAGCCGATGCAGTTAATGATGGGTAAAATTATTGGTGTTGGTTTAGTAGGCTTAACACAATTTGTTTTATGGATAGTACTAAGCATCTGTTTAACAACACTTGCCGGTACTTATTTTATAAAGAATAACAGTAAAGCGATTACTGAAAAAACAACAGAAATAAGTAAAGCCACCCCGGTAAATGCAGCAACAACGGCAGCAATATCACAAAATAATAAAACAGAAAATAAGATAATGGACGAAATCAAAAGCATACCTGTAGTATATACTGTTACTTGCTTTTTGTTTTATTTTTTATTCGGGTTTTTATTATATAGTGCTGTTTTTGCTGCCGTAGGGTCTGCTGTTGATAGTGAAACAGAAACCCAGCAATTTATGATGCCTATTACACTCCCGCTCATTTTTACAATTACCTTATCGCAAACAGTTATAGTAAATAATCCGGATAGCTCCTTATCGTTTTGGCTTTCTATGATACCTTTTACTTCGCCTATAGCCATGATGATAAGAATACAATATGGTGTGCCCGATTGGCAATTAGCACTATCCATGTTATTGCTGGTGTTAGGCTTTGTTTTTACTTGCTGGGCAGCAGCACGCATTTACAGAGTTGGTATTCTTATGTATGGTAAAAAAGTAAGTTATAAAGAATTAGCAAAATGGTTTATGTATAAAGAATAAAAATAGCTTATTGAAATAATACAATTTGATGTTTTGCCTTTGCTGATTAATTATGAATAAAATAAATTTATAGAATCATACACAACTAAAATATGTGCGGAATAGCTTGTTATTACGGCAAAAGAGAATCGGAAGGAAGGGAATATATATTAAATGCAAGGACGCTACTTAAACATAGAGGACCGGATGACTCAGGAATCTATGAAAACAAAGAGGTTAAATTACTACAAACAAGACTTTCAATAGTAGAATTATCTCCACTTGGGCATCAGCCAATGTTGTCGGCATGTGGCAGATATGTAATTGTTTTTAATGGCGAAATATATAATCATAAAGACTTAAGAACACAGTTTTTACCGAATCATTCCTTCAGGGGGCATTCTGATACGGAGACATTAATAGAATTATTTTGCCTGCAAAAAGAAAAAATGTTGCAACATTTAGTAGGAATGTGGGCAATGATAATTTGGGATACAGAATCTGAAAAAATATTTATCAGCAGAGACCGTTTCGGACAAAAACCACTATATACTCGCTTTACTGCTGATAGTGAATGGTTGTTTGCCAGCGAAATAAAACCATTACTTACAAAAAATGAACATCCGGATTATGATGCAACTGCATTAGCTGAATATATTGCATTAGGTAATTACGGGCATTTAGGAACTCATACGTTCTTTAAACAAATAAGCCAATTTCCACCTGCACACTTTGCATGGCTTTTAGCTAACGACACAGAGATAAAATACATACCCTATTGGATATTGCCCGATATAAATAATAAAGATAAAAAGCCATTTGATAAAACTGCCGAAAATACCCTAAAGGATTTGGTAATAGACGCTGTTTTATCTCAAACACTTGCCGATGTACCTATCGGTATCACTTTATCGGGTGGTATAGATTCTTCTATAATAACAGGTGTATTAGCAAAATACTACACTAAAGATATTCATGTATTTACGGCACAATCGCCAAATAGCAAATATGATGAAACTAATTATGTAAATGCAGTACTTAATAAATGGAATAATCCTAACTTTATTGTTCATAAAAAAGATTTAAATACGCTTTCGGTAAAAGATGATTTAGAAAAATATATTAGGATTCAGGAAGAACCATTTGGAGACCCATCGATAATAGCACATGGTTTTTTAATGCAAATGGCTGCCGATGCCGGCATAAAAGTTGTTTTGAACGGACAAGGGGCAGACGAGTTGTTTTTTGGATATAACAATATGAGTCAGGCAATTTTAGTACAACAGCTAAAGTCTTTTCAGTTTTCAGTTTTCAGCAATAATTTAAAAGCTATGAAATTAGGAAAGAATTTTCTTTTTAGAGCAGTTTTACAAGCATTATTACCTGATATAGAACATGCAATGAGGCAGCAGTCTCGTAATAAAAGAAGAGTACATATTGATAATAAAATATTAAACAATGTAAATGACAGCTATATAAAAATGTATAGCTACAAGAAAATTTATAATGTTTGGGCAGAATCGGTGCAAGGGGTTCATATACCACATTTAGTACATTATGATGATAGGAATGGTATGGCAAATAGTTTAGAAGGTCGTAGCCCTTTTTTAGACCATAGAATTACCGATTTTGTAGCCACTTTGCAACATACCGAGTTTTTGAAAAATGGAAAAAGAAAATATATACTAAGGGAATCTTGTAAAGAGTTTTTGCCTGATGAAGTATTAAACAGAACGGATAAGATAGGTTTTTTTACCCCCCTTGCAGATTCCTTATTACGAGATAAAGAATGGGTACTGCCTTACTTGAAAGAAATAAACTTTATTAAACCCGAATTTTTAGAACAGTTAAGTGCTTATTTGCTTTCTAATAAAATGGACACTCCCAATGCATTACATATTTGGAGACAATTGTCGGTTCTATTATGGATGAAAGAATTTAATATTAATAATTAGCAATACCGTAATACTGAATTGATACTATTTTTTATAACAATAATAGTATCAATTCAGTATTAAAGGACCTCCTTTTCAGCAATTTTATTTGCATACTAAAAAAAATGGATAGCCAGCAAATACTTTATTTTACAGCATCTGCAAAATATTTATGAAAATAAGGAATTGTTTCTATTCCTTTATAGAAATTAAATACATCATATTTTTCATTCGGTGAGTGTATATTGTCGTTATCTAAACCAAAGCCAAGCAATACGGTTTTAAGACCTAATGTTTTTTCAAATAAGGCAATAATAGGTATGCTTCCACCGCCCCGCGTAGGTATCGGGTCCTTTCCAAAAGTAGTTTTAATGGCTTGGGCTGCCGCTTTATAAGCAATAGAATCTGTTGGTGTTACAACTGCTTCACCACCGTGGTGTGCTGTTACTTTTACCTGTACATTGGCAGGTGCTATTTTCTCGAAATGTTTCTTAAAGAGTTCCGCTATCTCATCAGAATTTTGATTGGGTACTAATCTCATAGAGATTTTTGCATTCGCTTTAGACGGCAATACCGTTTTCGCTCCCTCCCCAATATATCCTCCCCAAATACCATTTACTTCCAATGTGGGTCTTATACCGGTACGCTCTAATGTGGTATAACCTTTTTCGCCCCAAACTTCGTTTATACCTAATTCTTGTTTGTAGTCTTCTATACTAAATGGAGCTTTGTTAATCGCTTCTCGTTCTGTATCACTAAGTATTAGTACTTTATCGTAAAAACCCGGAATGGTAATATGATTGTTTTCATCGTGCATAGAAGCAATCAGTTGGCAAAGTATTGTAGCCGGGTTTGCTACTGCACCACCATAAACGCCGCTATGCAAATCCCGATTAGGTCCCGTAACTTCTACTTCCATATAGGCAAGCCCACGAAGTCCACTTTCAATAGATGGGTGTTCCATGCTTATCATAGATGTATCAGACACAAGTACTATATCCGCTTTTAGTCTTTCCTTGTTGTTTTCAAGAAATAGACCCAAATTAGTAGAGCCAACCTCTTCTTCACCCTCAATCATAATCTTTATATTACAGGGTTGGTTATTTGTTTTTACCATTGTTTCTAATGCTTTAATGTGCATAAACATTTGCCCTTTATCATCGCAAGCACCGCGAGCAAAAATTTTCCCATCCTTAATTACAGGTTCAAAAGGTGGGCTGTCCCATAAATTAAGAGGGTCGGCGGGTTGCACATCATAATGACCGTAAACCAATACGGTTGGTAGCTTAGGGTCAATTATTTTTTCACCATACACAATCGGATGCCCAGCCGTAGTACATACTTCTGCTTTATCACAACCGGCTTTTAATAAATGTTCTTTAACTGCATTGGCACAATTTGCTACATCTCCTTTGTACTTGCTATCTGCACTAACCGAAGGGATACACAATAAATCTACTAATTCGCTCAGGAATCTGTCTTTATGTTGTGTTTGAAAATCTGCCCAGACTTGCATTATTTTTAAGTTTAGAAAGTAAAAGTAATTAAAAATTAAAGATAAAAGGGTTCTTACTTTTTAAATTGAGTTTTATTATATATTGCTATCATAAATTAGTTTTTAGTGGAAGCTATAAAGTATTTAATACAATATTACTATATGCCATGTGCTTTTTAATATCATTCGAAAATATCTTCGATTTATCGTTAAGTATGATATGGTTGCGGGTTATTTTTTTTCAATTTCATTCATGTATATAACAATCATAGCGGCGTTATTATCGGTTGAATAGAATTTATGAAAATATAATAATGCAAAAATTGTTTCCTGAAATTAGAGATATAATAATGGGTAGGCTTATTCTAAGCGACTTAATCCGGCCTTAGCCTGTTGATTTATTGCATTTTGAAAGTCATGTTCGGGCATATCTATTGTTTCTTTATAGGCACTGACTGCTTGCGTTTTAAGTGCGTTGTTTTCGTAATAGAAACCTAAATGCAGGCAAGCCCTTGCAGCATATTGTTCTTTTCTATCTTTACCGTTTTTTATTGCATAATTAAAATATTGTATCGCATTTTTAAAGTCTCCCGCTTGTTCGTAAACAATGCCGAGGCGATAAAAGTATTCCGTTTTATCGCCTTCATTTGTAATGTTTTTTACTACAATGTCTTTTAGAATCGTATAGGCTTGCATATAAGCCCCGCCTTCTAAAAGTAATCTTGCTTGCAATAATGATGAAAGAGGCCAATGGTCTTCATTGGCAAATTTTTGTGCCTGTTTATCAACATCTAATTGGGTATTGCCATAATTTTTTATTTGTTGCCTGCAATAATTTGCCATTTGCATATTATTATTTATATACCAATAATAGCACATTTTAAGCCATGCATCTTTTTTATGCAAATCGCATTTAGAGTTATTAATAAATTTTTGAAAATAGGGTATGCATTCTTTATTAAGATTATATAATAATGCAATACCCATTTGAAAATCGAAAGAAGGATATTGACTTATTTTTTTTTCTTTAGATGCAGATTTAATAATTTCTATCACATTTTCAGCTTTATGAAAATCATTTCCTATATATGTTTTTATGTACATATTGAGGAGGTTTCCATCTAAAACAAATTGAGGACTGCATAAATAATCCCATACCTGTGTTTGTTGATTTAATAGATAAAACCTTGTGTATAAATAGTAGAGTTTTGTTTCTGTGTATAATGGTTGTTTTTCGTTATGTGTTTTTACGAAAAACGCTAATTTATCTGTTCCGTTTTTCACACTTCCCTTCATTCCGAATGCATTTGCAATCCATTTGTAATTACTTGGCAAAGAGCCGATTACGGCTTCTTCTAAACCTTCGTATATTTGATTATATTCAAAATTAGGAAATAAGCGTTCGTTTTCTTTTATTAATAAATATGATTTACGTATTAAAGTTGCAGCTTTATATTCTTCGCCAAATCTTAAATTTATGATTGTCCAATGTAAGTAAATTCCTGCTTTACAAAAACGAAACCAAGGCGAATTTTCATCTCCTTTATTTAAGTAATCAATTCGTTCATTTAAATTGTTTTTATTTTTGTTGTATAAATCTTTATCGCAATTCATTGATAACAAAATATAATCCTCATAATCTGCCAAAAAAAGGCTGATTAGATTATTAGGTTTTGACTTCATTTCTTTTGATAATTCTATTTTAGCCTCATCTATATTTAATGACATAAAATTTTGATATGCACTATTACAATTGTCATTAAATTCAAATACATAGTTTTCGGCTATTGTTTTTGTAGCAGAAATAAACAGAATTAAAAATAGTAGATATTTTTTATACATTATTGGACGATGTTGTAGTATTTTTTACTATATATGGCAAATATAATACTAATTAATTACTGATATTGAATTTGCTAAATAATTAATACAGCTACCCAAAAATAATTTACAAAAAAATAATATGTATTATGCTATTCAATAAAAAAGTGTAAAAAATAACTGAAAGCAATATTTGATTGAAATCTAAAATGAATGTATTTTTTTTTAGAAAAAAGAGTTCGATATATTTTATAATCTAAATTATTTTTTCTATTTTTAGGTTTTAAAAAAATAAACTAAATTTCATGAAGAACTTTTATTCTCTAAAATTAGGGTTTTTACTTACAGTATTGTTTTCTTTTAGTTCACTTATAACGAAATCGCAAACTATTGTATATTCACAATATTTCATAAGTGGAGCAACGCCTACAACACAGTGTACTGCATGGGAAACATTTAGGGCATCCTTATTAAGCACTTATGCATATACTAGTTTTACAATAAGCGGTAGTTTAGACCCTACAGGAATAACATGTGCCAGCCCTACAATAGCATTGGCAGTTGCAAATGCCATTAGAACTGGTACCGCGTATTCTGCTACCTTCGGTGGTTATACTTGGATAGTAAATAACAGTTGCTCTGCAGGTGGTGGTTGCACATCTACGGTCGTTGAATTATGTGTAACTACCGGTTGTTCGTGTTCATCAACCTATTCATTAAGACCAGCTATTAATAATCTTAATTGGGGTGGTATTGGAGGTACTACTTGTAGTTCCGCCTCCCAAACAATGATAGTTACCTTTAATTATACTCCTGCTGTATGTTCCGGAACAATTACTGCCGGTACTGCAGTTGCAACCCCTTCTACAGGTAGTTCGGGTACATCATTCACACTTAGTCTTTCCGGTGCAACTGTTGGTTCGGGGCTTACCTATCAATGGCAGTCATCTTCCTCTAGTACCGGTCCATGGACAAGTATTACAGGTGCTACCAATTCTACTTATACTTTTACAGGGCTTAGTGCTAATACCTATTATCAATGTATTGTTACTTGCACAAGCAGTAGTTCCACATCTACATCCGGGAATACAGAAATAACCTTTACAACCAGTACTACATATTCTTGTGCTACAAGTGCCTATACTTATACAGTACCTGCCGGTGTTTCGAGTATAACAGTAGATGCTCAGGGTGCAAAAGGAGGTGGTTATAATGGCTATTCGGGTTGGGGTAGTAATGGTGGTGCAGGTGGCAGGGTGCAGGCAACATTAGCAGTTACACCGGGTGATGTTTTAAGTATTGTATCCGGTACAGCAGGTGCTGACGCAGGTACAGGAGGATATGGTGGAGGTGGTTCTGACGCTTCTTGGTCTTCAGGTTGGCCTGGTTCTGGCGGTGGCGGTTATGCGAGTATTACTGATGTTACTACATCTACTGTTTTATTGGTAGCCGGTGGTGGTGGTGGTGGCGGCGGCGATTGCTCCGGTTGTGATATTGGCGGTGCCGGTGGCGGTTTAGTAGGTGGTAACGGTTCTACCGGAGGTAGTGGTGGTAACACAACTACGTCAACCGGAGGTACCGGTGTTAATGCAGGTGCTTACCTTACAGGTGGTAGTGTACCCACAGGTTATTTAGGTTCCGGTGGTGGTGGTGGCGGTTATTATGGTGGTGGTGGTGGTGCTATTTCTTCCGGTGGCGGTGGTGGTGGTGGTTCGTCTTATGCTAATCCTACTTATGCTACAAGTGTTATACACACACAAGGATATAATAGTGGTTGTGGCGTTGTTATTATTAATACCCCATCAGCATGTTCGGGAACACCATCGGCAGGGACTGCTACTGCAACCCCAACAACAGGAGGTACAGGTACAACATTTACATTAAGTCTTACAGGTTCTACTTCAGCAGGAGGACTTACCTATCAGTGGCAATCTTCAACATCAAGTACAGGGCCATGGACAAGTATCTCGGGGGCAACAAATCTTACTTATACATTTACGGGTATTACCACAAATATGTATTATCAATGTATTGTTTCTTGTAGTGGCTCATCTGCTACTTCAGGAAATGTTGAAATTATTTATAATTCTACCACTGTGTATCCTTGTGCAACAACACCATATACTTGGACGGTACCAACCGGTGTAACAAGTATTACTGTTGATTTACAAGGTGCTACAGGCGGCACTGCCAGTTCGTATTCAACAAGAGGTGGTTATGGAGGTAGAGTACAAGGAACAATGGCAGTAACACCCGGACAAGTATTAAATATATATGTTGGTAAGTCCGGTTCTAACGGAACAACAAGTGCCGGTGGCGCAGGTGGTTTTAACGGAGGAGCTAATGGAGCAAATGCTTTTGGTTCGTATGGTGGTGGTGGTGGCGGTGGTGCAGCAGATATTCGTGTCGGAGGTACTGCTTGGGCAAATATCTTAGTATCTGCCGGTGGTGGCGGAGGTAGTGCAATCAATTATTTTAATACCGACTATGATAGAGGTGGTGCGGGTGGCAATACTACAGGTGAAAACGGATATAGTGGTAATACATTAGGAGGCAGTGGCTATCCGGGTTATGGTGGTACACCCACTACAGGTGGTGCCGGTGGCTTTTACAGCGGTTATGGTTCGGGTAGTGCAGGTAGTGCTCTAAATGGCGGTAACGGATGTGGAGGTTCGAGTGGTGGTGGTGGCGGTGGTGGTTATTATGGTGGCGGTGGCGGTGTTTGGGGCGGAGGCGGCGGTGGTTCGTCTTATGCAAATACCACCTATTTAAGTAGCGTTGTTATGACCCAAGGTTATAATACAGGTTGTGGAGTTGTTACTATCAATGTTCCGGGTTGTTCGGGTACACCAACTGCCGGTACTGTTAGTGCTTCTGTAATTTCGGGTTGTTCTACTTATACATCTGTATTAACTTTATCCGGGGCTTCCGCAGGTACGGGTATTACCTATCAATGGCAATCATCGCCTGACGGCACAACATGGACAAATGTAACCGGTGCTACAACAACAACCTATACAGCAAGTGTAACAACAACTGTATATTATCGTTGCGTAGTTACCTGTACTACATCCAGCTCTTCTGCAACAACAACAGCAATAACATTATTAATAAATACGCCACCTGCTGCAATAACAGGTGTTACATCGGTATGTGTGGGTAGTACTACAACTTTAACAGATGTAACAGCAGGTGGAACATGGAGTAGTTTAAGTTCGGGTACTGCAAGTGTTGCA
>CAIYTT010000168.1 GCA_903929195.1 uncultured Bacteroidota bacterium | reverse complement strand
TGTGCTTAACTTGCCACAATAAATAAAAACAAATTACACTTTTTATTAGCAGAGGCTACTCGTTTGGAGTAGCCTCTGCTTGTTTTTGTACAATAATTTTCTTGCTATGCTTATTAGATGTTATTTTTGAGGTTCGTAAATGTACTTTGGGTACAGCTATAAATGCATTGATAAAAATAAAAATATTTTAGATACAAAATGACAAATAAGAGATTGGCACTAATAGATGAGCTTGCATCACCATTACAACGCATTATGTGGATATATAATGTAGATGAGCCTTCAAGAAGAAGTTTTGAGAATAATATTTGTACATTTCATATTGGCAATGGTTTTTTTTTAAGTGTAGCACATAATTTACGCATACAACAGGGTTTTTATAGGTCTATTGAAGAACAATTGTTTAAAAAAGAAATATTAATGAAGTTGGATGGTGCACAAAAATTGTTTCTTGACCAATGTTATTTTTCGGATGACTATACCCGTAAAAAATATTTGAATAGTACAGACCATTCAACAATAGAACATATTGCAAAAATATTGAAACAAAAACGTTTCGATACTCGTTGGGTTACATTTGCACATAAGAAAATATGTAATCCTTTTTTAGTATTTCAATTTAAAAATAATGCCTATTTCAATGAGCCTAATTTGAATCATTTATTTGATAAAAACAGAGTTATGTTTGATGCGGATGCAGGAAAACATACTTACTTTATTGAAGTAGATTTGGTAAAGGCTTTTTATGGTGCAGACATAGCACTTTATAAAACAGTAAGCGAAACACCCCAACAATTAATAAATAAAATACCTGTAGTAGAACTAAGTTTCGATTTGCTTGATGAGGCAACCGAAAAGTTTTATTGTATTCAGAGTTCGCCAAATGGTCCGGCAGGTAGATTAATGAATGAAGCGAGAATTGAAGGTATGCTCGACCATTTTGGCATTTTTCAAGACGATATAGATGGAAATTATCAATTTGAAGGGTATAGATATTTAATAAAAGGGTATTTTAGATTTGGTTCTTCCGGCGCACCCTATGTTTATTATGACAAAAATAAAGGTAAATACTTAGCTAATGCCATACAAAGCGAAGCAAGCGGCATACAACTATCGATTAAAAATGATAGAGAAGGAAATTTTCAATACATAAATGCAATTGCATCTCCTTTGTTTATTATAAAAGACGAGTTGCAACAAGCAATGAGCAATGCAGGGCATGTAATGCTATAGTTTATTGGTGGAAATAACCTGTAGTTTCTTAGGGTTATTTGCAAAAAAACCGGTAAGAACAGTTGTTCGTACCGGTTTAATAAATTGGATTATTCTATTTTATTATTTCCTAATTACCATTTTAGCGGTTTCGGACGAATTTTGAGTAGTCAGCCTACATAAGTAGATTCCTGAAGGTAATTTTGAAGCATCAAATGTTACGGAGTAATTTGTACCTGCGTTATATATGCCTTCTAAAGGTATGGCAATAATGCGACCATAACAATCAACTATTTTCATACTTATATTACCATCTTCGGGCAAACTAAACTCTATTTTTGTTTGCTCATTAAATATTGTAGGGTTTACTGCAAGCGTTAAACCGGATGTAACCATTGGTTTATTTTCTGTAAAAGTAGTAGAACAGCCACCGGCATTTGCAGTAGGATTACGGCGATAAAATATCTGTTGTGTAGCACTGTCGGGATAAATAATATGTACCACACAACCTGTATAAGCTACAAATGGTTGACCACCGTTGCCCATACTTAAAGGAGTTGACCAAGTAGCACCACCGTCTCCTGAATACATATAATAGGGAGATTTCATGCCACTTAATTGATAATATGTAAGATGCAATCGGTTGCCGTCTCGTGCCAAAAATGGATAAGCCTCATGAAATAGGTCTGTGGTCAATTGTGAAGCACTACTAACCCATGTTGCTCCGGTATCTATCGAGTTCCTGAAAAAAACATCGTAATTACCTGTTGCATTATTACCGTAAACAACGTCTGCGTTATTGCCATTTTGGCTTACTTGTGTTGAATAGGAACTATTGGGACCTACTTGTGTTTCTGCACCCCAAGTAGCACCTTGGTCTGATGAATGTATATAATATATCTGCATAGAGCCGCTTCTGTTATCATTCCATGCCAAGTGAACATTATTATTAATGATAGCCATTGATGGGTCTTCGGAACGACCGGCTGCATGGGAAAGCCTTTGTTTTGCAAGCCATGTAGTGCCGTTATTTAATGACCGTCTGCAATGCACTTCTGTATTAGCTATTGAATCCTGTAAATTAAGCGATACAATTACCAAATTGCCGGAAGCCGCAACACCGGGCCAAAAAGCTGAATTACTGTCAATAACAGCAAACGCACCCCATGTGGCTCCACCATCAAGCGAACGTTTATAGTCTGATACACGTACACCACCTAAAGAATCCATCCATACCACATGTACCGAAGAACCACTAACTGCTATAGCCGGGAAGCTAGCTTTGCCATTAGAATCGGTTAATGCTACCTCGGTATTCCAAGTTAAACCTGCATCTATAGAGCGTTTATAAAAAATTGCAGATGCAGTACTCGAGCGTTTATCCACCCAAACTACATGAACTGTATCTCCGCTAACTGCAATGCAGGGTCCCATATTTTCATTTAATGTTGCTGCTACTGCATGTGGACTCAGATTTACAGATGCCGACCATTGTGCAAAGGAAGTCGATGAAATAAGTAGCGAAATAACAATAATTGACTGAATTCTCTTAACAAAACGTAGATTACACAGCATAAGCAAATTAATTTAAAAAGGTGAAAAAATATAATTACTAAAACTATTGGTTAATAGACATGTTATTTTTGAGAATGGTTGGTAATTGTTTGAAAATTATTTAATTATATTGACTTTCTTCATGCTTATTGATGAATTATATAGTGCAATTTATTTTTATTTATAATACGTATAAAAATAGGTTATGGTATATTACAAATCAAAGTAACTAAATAGGCTTCATAGGAATAAACCCAAATTTTGCATTAGGAATTGGTCATAAGACTTAATGGCAGTTGTGCATTTTCAATAAAGCTAAAGAGACTATCATACCATTGCCTTCGTTTGAGGGGAACAGACATTTTCAGTGATGGGTTATCTGTGTTTTTATCTATCCAACTTCCAACTGCAAAGCAGTTGAACTTTAATGTCGAAAGTCTAGGCGTGGGTTGGGTTTGCAGTGTTAGGTGCCTGAATAAACTCATCAGATTATAAGCCACCATAGTAAATCTCATAGCTGTTTCCGTAGCGCAAAAATCGTCCATACAGAAACCTTCCACTCCAAAATCTTCCTTTAGTTCTTTTATCCTGTTTTCAGCATCTCCTCTGCGTTTATACTGGCTCCATATTTCGGTAGCGGGTAATGATTGGTTTGTAACAAATGCATGATAGCGAGTATTATATAGTTTATCATCTGCAATACCAAGGCTGCTAAATAAGGTTTTTAGCTTTTTGCCTGTCGCCTTTGGGCGTATTTCTTCGCTTTGCTTTATTACAACTATGCGTCTGGCTTGCTTCCAGTCGCCTTGCTTATGCCTGATTTCACTTATCCACAATCCTTCACCTATGGCAACCCACTTGCTAATGCCATAAATTTCATTCTGTAGGCGGGCATATAGTTTGCAGGACATCACATAGGCTATTCCCTTACTTTCAAGGTAGTCCAGTATGGAACTTGTACAAAAACCGCTGTCAGCTCTGAACAGACCAATCTTCTTGTTCTTTAGTATTGTAAATGTTTCTTCCAGAAAATGAATGCAATTACTGCTGCTGCCTGTATTGCCGCTACGATTCCAACAGTTGGCAACCATACGGATATCATTGACGAATGCAAATAGCGGATGGTGGCTGTTCCTGCCTGGCTTTTTAGGGTTATAGCCTTTCTTGCTCCCTTCCTGCTCCCCGTAACGGGTAATCACGCTGCTATCTACATCAAGGGTATAGTTATCAAAAGTAAGCTGTTCAAAAAACCAGCTATATAGTTCTATAAATAGCCGATGGTTCATGGAGGGGGTGAACTTTTTAAAAAAACGTCCGAATGTTGTACCGGAAGGAACTCGTTTCCAGCCAAATATATCCTTTAGAACCTCGTCAACTTTTACAACAGCAGTATGGCTGAAGCGGAAGCAACCTATCCAAATACTTACCCAAAAGCTCTCAATGATAGCAATGGAATCAATTCTATTATTACTTTTACCTGAAGGCAGACCTAATTCAAGAAGTTTCCTACTTATTCCACTACGGTCTATTAGTTTTTTCATCTCCTGCATACCACCCCAGGGTGTAACAGGTGCATCAACAAATTCGTAACGAAGAGCCATCCCCAAATATAGACATTTTGGCAGAATCTATCCAACTGCAAAATTTGGG
>CAIYTT010000167.1 GCA_903929195.1 uncultured Bacteroidota bacterium | reverse complement strand
TGTGCTTAACTTGCCACAATAAATAAAAACAAATTACACTTTTTATTAGCAGAGGCTACTCGTTTGGAGTAGCCTCTGCTTGTTTTTGTACAATAATTTTCTTGCTATGCTTATTAGATGTTATTTTTGAGGTTCGTAAATTGATTTTATATGAGAAGGTGTTTTTTATTATTCTTTATTTTTATAACTACAGGTAGTGTTAATGCCCAAAACGGCAAAAAAAATATAACGTTAGATGACCTATGGAAAAACAGGACTTTTGCCTTAAAAGATGTTCCGGGCTTTAATGCTATGAAAGACGGTTTACATTACACACAAATAGAAAGTGAAGGAAAGCATCAAAAAATAAAAATCTATAATTTAGAAACAGGTAAAGAAGAAAAAACAATTTTTGACAATGAATTACAAAAATATAATGGCAATACAATAAATATTGATGAATATTCATTTAGTAACGATGAGCAATTGTTACTTCTTCGTACTGAATCTGAAAATATTTACAGGCGTTCTGTATTGCATCGTGTGTATATATATGATATAAATGCAGGAAAGATAAAACTTATTGACAATGATAAAGTTTTACACGATGCAATTGCCCCTAATGGGCAATATATTACATACATAAAATACAATAACTTGTTTTGTAAATCTATAAAAACAGATGAAATAATAAAAATTAGTGATGATGGAGTAAAAAATAAAATTATAAATGGTAATTGCGATTGGGTATATGAGGAAGAATTCGGATTTTCGAAGGCTTATTTTTGGTCGCCCGACGGTAATTATATTGCCTATTATCGTTTTGATGAAACCTTAGTGCCAGAGTTTACTATTGCTAAATATACAGGTTTATATCCGGAAGAATATACCTATAAATACCCCAAAGCCGGTGAACGAAACTCTATCATTCAGATTAAAATATTTGATTTAAGAACGAAGAAAACCACAAATGCAGATATAGGTAAAGAAACAGATATTTATATACCCCGAATAAAATGGACAACTAAAAATAATGAATTATGTATTTTTAGAATGAACAGGTATCAAAATAAATTAGATTATTTATTAACGAATGTAGAAACAGGTAATTCAACAATTGCATTTACAGATGAAAATAAATACTACATTAATATTGACGATGAAATTACATTTTTACCTGACGGTCATTCCATGATATACAGAAGTGAAAAGGATGGGTATAGTCATTTGTTTATAAGAGACTGGACAAATCAAAAAGAAATATGTTTAACAAGCGGTAACTATGATGTAGATAATTTAGTTGGCATAGATATAAATAAAAAGTTAGTGTATTATGTAGCAGCAGAAACATCGCCATTAGAACGAAATCTGTATGTTGTAAACCTAAAAGCAAGCAACAAAAAATGCCTGACTCCCGAAAAAGGTTATCATTCTATTACACCATGTGTAGGTTACCACTATTTTTTAGATAAATATACAACCATTAATAGTGTACCGCAATACTATTTACGAAATAATGAAGGTAAGATAATACGAACCTTAGAAGACAATCATTTATTGGCAGCCAAAATGCAAGAATATTCTTTGGGTAAATTAAAATTAACAACAGTAAAAGGCAAAAACGAGCTGTTGAATGCTTGGATAATAACACCACCCGATTTTGACAGTACTAAAAAATATCCTGTTCTATTATACCAATATAGCGGTCCCGGTTCGCAGGAGGTAGCTGATAAATTTCCGGTAGGTAACTTTTTCTGGCACCAACTGCTTGCAGAAAAAGGTTATATAATAGTATGTGCAGACGGTACCGGTACCGGTTTTAGGGGTGAGGCTTTTAGAAAGAAAACCTATCTTGAATTAGGCAAATATGAAAGCGAAGACCAAATAGCAGTTGCACAAAATTTATCTGAATTGCCTTATATAGATAAAAACAGAATAGGAATTTGGGGGTGGAGTTTTGGAGGATTCATGAGTAGTAATTGTATATTAAAAGGCAATGATGTTTTTAAAATGGCTATAGCAGTAGCACCTGTAACAAATTGGCGTTACTACGATAATATATACACGGAAAGATACATGCGTACTCCTGCTGAAAATGCAAAAGGATATGATGAAAATGCACCCGAAAAAATTGCAGATAAGCTAAAAGGTAAGTTTTTATTTATACATGGCACTGCCGATGATAATGTACATTTCCAAAATGCTACTATGCTAGCTACGGCATTCATAAAAGCAGACAAAGACTATGACAGTGAATATTATCCCGATAAAGCCCATGGTATTTCAGGTGGCAATACCCGTTTACATTTATACAGAAGAATGACGGATTTTATTTTGCATAATTTGTAGGGGGGTAATGCATTTCAAAAATCTTATTTTAAAATTTTAATTTCTTTTTCTGAATTAAGCAAAAAATCATTGATTTTCAATTACTTGTATTATATTTCCTTTTTCGGATTAAGCAAAAATACCCAATTGGAAGCATAAAACATTTAGTATCTCCTTCTGTTTTCCTTTAATTTTGATTTCACCCAGTTGCAAAAAAAGTCTTTGCTTATCAAGTGTTCGTATCTGGTAGCACAAAACTACCGATTCGTTTGGGAGTACTGATAGAGCAGATTCTAATGATGCCTCATTCGGATAAATGTTTCTTCCTTCTTTTCGCGTTGTAACGGGCAAGACATTTACCACATTTAGCAGATTGTTTATTTCATCTTCACTAATCACAATTACGGGTCTTGATTTTCCTTGCTCTGAACCGATAACAGGATCCAGGTTTGCCCTGTATATATACCATCGTTTAATGTTCATATCGATTCGTGTTCAATGCCATCGAAATCATTGTTAACCTCTTTCATGTCTGATAGAAATAAAGGGTCTTTAGCAGCTAATTTCATCAAAGCAATTTTATTATTTTCCATAACTTTATCATCAATTGTTACACGTACCTGTTTGTTTTTAAATGCTGGCGGTAATTTAATAATGAGTTGAGTATCCGTTACTTTGTATAGCCGGCTATAAACCATAATTTTTTATTACTTAAATAGCAATTTTTTATTACTTAAAACTATAAAACCCGCTTTTTTAGCAGGTTTTATACGGATTGTGCGGCAAAGGAGATTCGAACTCCCATGCCCATTACAGGCGCTACCACCTCAAAGTAGTGCGTCTACCAGTTTCGCCATCGCCGCTTTTGGGAGACGTAAAGGTAAAAATAATTAAGAAATAAACAATATCGCCTTCAACTCCCAATCTTATATTTTATATAGTTCTCTTTTTTTTGTTCTCCTTTAAAAATTGTTCTATTTCTATTAAAGAAAAACTACTTAAGTTATTCGCTGCTGTTAAGCCTCCTTTTTGTGCTGCCAAGCAGCCGTAAAGTACGTCTTTATAGCCGTCTATACTATGGGCATCGGGGTCTATAGATAATAATACACCCTTGTTTATTGCATATTCAATCCATCTCCAATCCAAGTCAAGCCTGCGAGGATGTGCATTTATTTCAATTACAACTTTATGTTCTGCACAGGCATCTATCATTTTCTCGAAATCTAAGGGATAGCCCTTTCTTGATAACAATAAACGCCCGGTAGCATGACCCAATATTGTTGTGTTTGGATTGCGAATAGCTGCCATTACCCGTTCCATTGCCTTTTCTTGCGTCATTTTTAAATTACTGTGTACAGAGGCAATCACGAGGTCGAATGTATTTAGAATAGTAGGTGTATAATCAAGTCCGCCATCACTAAGTATATCAGACTCAATACTTTTGAAAATTTTAAATGGAGCTAATTTTGTATTCAACAAATCAATTTCGATATGTTGGGCAGCAATTCTATCCGGCTTTAGTCCATTAGCATATCCGGCACTTTGTGAATGGTCGCTAATTACAAGATACTCTAAACCCGCTTCTATAGCAGCTTTTGCCATATCTTCAATAGAATACATGCCATCGCTCCACTTAGAATGCGAATGTATAATACCCTTTATATCTTTCGGAGTAATTAATTGAGGAATATTTTTCTTTACCGCTTTGCCTAATATAGCACTATTTTCTCTTAGAGCCGGCTCAATATATTGCAATTGATTTATTTCAAATACGTCCTCTTCATTTTTAGGACTTTCAGGTAATTGGTACGACTTTAAAAAATGTGTAAGAAATGCTTCGCTTCCGGTAGTAAGAAATAAATTTTTATAGAACGAATGTGTGTCGCTGTAATAAAATTTTACTTTCGGGCTAAAAGGCAATTGAAATATAATAAATCCTTCGCTTTCAGTAATGTTACATTCAGGAATCGTTTTTAATTGAATAATTAATTTGTCATTTTCTATATCAGTGATGAAATCAATATACTCAATTGTTTCTATTTGTCGCCTCATTTCACCTGTTACAGAAACGAGACTATTTGGGAAATGTGTATTTAAATATACAAGCATTGAATTAGCTGCATTTAAAGCCTCATTCATCAAAAAGAAACCCTGATTTTGCTTAAAATAGGCAATGTTTTCTAACACAGTTGTCTGTGTTTTTTCACCAAAACCCTTAAGAGATACCAAACGGTTTTCGTTGCAGGCATATTCTAATTCTCCAAGAGATTCAATACCCAGCTCGTTCCATATTACAGCAATTTTTTTGGGTCCTAAGCCTTTTATCTGCAACATATCCAAAATACCGGGCGGGGTATCTGCAATTAGTTTTTCAAGTGCAGGCATTTTTCCCGTATGTAGCAATTCAAGAATTTTTTTACCGGTTGAATCGCCTATACCTTTAGTATTAAATAGTTCGGCATCACTCATTAGTTCTATTTCCTTAGGCAGCTTTTCTATATTAAAAGCAGTAATACTATAGGTTTTAGATTTAAATGAATTCTCACCATGTATATCCATCAATTTGGATAAAAGTGAAAAGTGGTCGGCAATTTCAGAGTTGTTCATGCTTTGGCGTTTATAGGCAAAGTTGCAGAAAGTTTTTTGAAAAAGAGCCGAAAAATATGCATTTTTGCTCTCAAATACATACAATATTTAACATGCATTTATAGCCATTATTAGGCAGAATGATACTTTTACTTTATTTTTGCCTTCCCAATTATGCGTTTACAACATATAAACATTCTCTTTTTATGTGTCGGTCTTTTCTTGTTTTGCTCTTGCGGCAATTTCGAGAAGATTAGAAAGAGTAGTGATGTGAATTTTAAGATGACCAAGGCTAATGAATATTACGATAAACAAGACTATCAACATGCCAATGAGTTATATAAGGAATTAATGCCTATAATGAAAAGTACTAGAAATTATGAAGCACTTTGCTATAAATATTCTTATACTTTTTACTATTTAAAAGATTATATACAAGCATCTTATCACTTTAAGAACTTTACAGAAACCTTCCCTGCTAGTAAAAATGCTGAAGAGTGCGAATATTTGAGTGCTTTATGTTTATATAAATATTCACCTAAATTTACACTAGACCAAACAAATACTGTAAAAGCTTACGAAACGCTGCAATCTTATTTAAACAAATATCCTAAATCGGAAAGAGCAAAAGAGGCAGGTGAATATATTGACCAAACTAGACGGAAATTAGAATTAAAAGAAGCGGATGCGGCAAAACTCTATTTTAATATAGGGCAGTATAAAGCAGCAACAGTAGCATATAAGAGCGTATTAAGAGATTATCCCGACTCGCCCAACAGCGATTTATATCAATTAATGATTATTAAGGCAATGTATAAATATGCTTATGCAAGCATTATTGAGAAACAAGAAGAACGATATGCAACTGCAATAAGTGCCTATAATGATTTTAAGGAATTATATCCTAAAAGTAAATATCAAGAGGAAGCAGAAAAATTATTTAAAGATTCAGATAATAACGTAAAAAAAATAAAGAATGAGTTACCAAAATAAGAGGTCATTGTCTTCAATCAATCCATTAGTAGAAACACGTGATGTTGTAGCTATGAAAGAAAAAACAGGCAATCTTTACGAATCAATTGTTGTTATTTCTAAACGTGCCAGCCAGATTTCAGTAAATATGAAGGAAGAACTTCATAAGAAATTAGATGAATTTACCGTTCATGGCGATAATTTAGAAGAAGTACACGAAAATAAAGAGCAAATAGAAATTTCTCGTATTTACGAACGTATGGCAAATTCGTCTTTGCAATCAATCAACGAATTTAATGACGACCAAATTTACTATCGCAAAAAACAATAAATTTTAAATAGTATTTTTTAATATTATTTTTTTATACAATAGTATAAGTCTATATAAAAGGCTTATACTATTGTTGTTTTATTTATACTAACTAAATTTTAAATTATGTCTAAAAAATACAAACATCTTTTTTTGATTTAGACCATACTTTATGGGATTTTGAAAAAAACTCGGAAGTAACCTTAAAAAAATTGTATGATGAGTATCATTTAAAAAGTTTAGGTATAGATGATTTCAATGAATTATTTACCCGATATAATTTGCATAATGATAAGTTATGGGAAAGATATAGAAACGGATATATTAAACGAGATGAGTTGCGATGGAAAAGAATGTGGCTCATGTTGCTTGATTTTAAAATTACAGATACTGCCTTAGCACATGAATTAGGTATTGCTTATTTAGAAATATTACCTACCCAAACATTGCTAATGCCCCACACAAAAGAAGTATTAGAATATTGTAAGGATAAATATGAAATGCACCTTATAACCAACGGCTTTGAAACAACACAAAGAATTAAATTGCAATTTTCTGGTATATCAAGGTATTTTAAAACCCTTATTACTTCAGAAAAAAGCAATAGCATGAAACCACATAAAGAAATATTTGACTATGCATTAAAAATTACAAATGCAGAAATAAATGAATCTATTATGATTGGCGATGCAATAGACATTGATATATTGGGTGCTATTAATGCCGGTTGGGACCAAGTATATTATAATCCTAAAAAATTAGCCCATAACCGTAAGCCAACATTTGAAATAGTACATTTACAAGAATTAATAGAGCTATTTTAAGTAAGTAATCTATTTTATAATAACCTCATCTACAACTAAAGAGTCAAAATATTCATTTATTCTTGTAATTATTTGTGTTTTTGCTACTATCAATTCTTGTTTTAATGGACCTACATCGGTATATATTGTTATTTTTTTGTTTTGTAAGGTAACATTTCGGGTATATTTGGCTATTGTTTTGCCCATAATCTGCTCCCATTCTTTATATAATCGAAGCTCAAAAACTTTTGGTTTCCAATGAGATTTCTCTAAGAATAAATCTAATGCCTCGCCTATACTGTATGTACCCATATTTACAAATAAATCTATTGCAAATTACAATTTTTAAGTAAGAAAAACAAAGTTGATTTAGTCAAATAATTCTTGTTTAGACATTGGTTTTTCTTTAATAAGCCATTTAAAACGGCTTAGATGAGCAGCCGAGAAATCAACTTTTTCCATAGGTGTCATAGCCTGATGAACATCTATTTCGAAATGAATCTTTTTTATGTTTTTATTTTCAAAATATATTTTCATTTTTTCACTTGTACCCTCTGTTTCTCCAATAAATGCCCCTTTAGCATCTTTTGAATAATAGATAGATTCTGCATTCGGGAAAACCACCATTTTTGTAATTGCATTTTCCTTAAAATAGGCAGTTAATGTTTTACCTTGTATTTGGTCGAACAGTTTTGCTAATTCAGGTCCTGTTTGCGATACCATAAAAGCATTATTAGGAACGAATAAACTTTTAAGCCCTCCGCTATCGTCAATATGTAAAATCAGAGTATCACCAAATATCTGGCTTTGGTGCGACCACATTACAGGGGCATAAATTAATCTTACTGTAGAATCAGCTCTTGAATAACTGATACTATCACATTTCCCTTGCATAGAATCTGAAAATATGCGTACGTGGTGATAACCAACAAAGAGCATTGGTGCTGTAGTATCTGCTGCCGAAGTATCTATAGTTGTTGTAATTTTTTTTGAAATCAGTTCGGTATGCTTATTATTTTTTTTATTTATTTTTTTAATGTTTTGTTGTTTTGCCCCCACAATATTAAGGCTGTCAATGTTTGTTTTTTTATTATTAGTATCTGCTATAATTATACCTGAACTTGTTTTACTTTTTTTTATATCTGCAATTGGTTTTAAAAGTGGATATGCATGAAACGTATCAGCTCTAATGTATATAGTATCTTTACCATTTACTTGTTCTAAAACCGGTTTTATTGTAGCCCATAGTATTCGCTGTTTCTTAAAATATTCTGCATGACCGCAATATAGTTTAGAATGATGAATGGTATCAATTGATATGACATGTCCATCTGCATACCCATAACCACTAATTTTATTATAATATAAAGAGTCTCCTTCTAAATAATGTTCTTCGCTGTATAAGGACGAATGACCTGTGAAATGTGCAATTCCTGTTTTACTGTTATAAGTACCGTTACTTGTATTCAAAATAGATTTATCGCTTGTTATTACTGATTTTGAATAAAATGTAATCACCTTTGTATCTGTATTATAGGTAAGGTCTTCTGATTTAATATGATAACGAATATCTTTTACAATTACATTTTTAGTAAATCTTGCCTCTTTTTGCTGCACATTATACACGCCTTCTGTACTGCTTACTGTTGTAGAATCTGTTTCAAGTGTACCTCCGGTTTTATAAACACCTGTTTTTGTGCCTACATTATAAGTTAGTTCATTACAATGTAATTTGTTTTTGCCATCGGTAAGGCTTACATTTTCTTGCATATATGCCTCTTTGGTGTTAGCTGTATATCGCAAATAATTACTAAAGGCTTTTGTCCCTTCTTTCTGTATTATTTTTACATTACTGAATGCTTCAAAATTTTTAGTAGTCGTATTTTGGTAGGCACTATCACAATATAAGGTATCACTACCTTGTTTAAATATTACATCTCCAATAAATTTATTATATTCACCGGAATCTGTTTTATTATAAAATGCATTTTTAGAATTAAGTATTTCTATGGTAATTTTATTTGCAGTATCTGTTTGTTGCCCACTAACAGAATGCTGTAAGAATAGGAATAGAATACCTAAAAAAGAAATTTTGTACATTCTTAAAATACCATTTTTTTTCAAATTAAATCTAACTGATTGCTTTTTTATATTCATTTTATACAAGTTTCTAATTACAGAAACACTTTTTCAAAAAAAAATAATTCATATATCTGTTTTGTAAATTATTTTAGATTCTACAAAAATATTTTTAATTAGGTTGCGAGGGTGTTAATATTTGCGCATGTATTTTTTTAAATAAAAAAAATGCGTATTTATACAATACGCATTTTAAAATTATAGAATAAGTTGTTTATTGTATAATAAACTTCTCTATAGCTTTTGTTTTATTTTCGGTACTCCATGTTGCGAAATAGATACCTTTAGGTAAATTGTGTATATCTATTGTTGTCAATATATTCATAATAGTATTTTCAGAAATCAGTTTACCCTCTATATTTTGAATACTTATTTTGCCACCGGTATAAGGAAGAGAAATAGTTAGATTTGTTGTTGCCGGATTAGGATAAATATCCATAGGCTGAATATAGGGTACTGTTTGTACTAATGTAGTTGGGTACGTCAAAGATTCGTAAGCACCTAAATCTATAAAGCCGCCTATTATTCTGTGATGCCCTGCATAATCTACGGTATCGGGAAATGCACCGGTAGTATTTCCTCTATTTATGCAATAAGATGTAGATGTTAAGCTGAAATCTGCGGTTGTGGCATCCTCAGTAACTAAATCTGTTACTGTTGGTGAAACAAATCCCGGATTTGTACCCACATAATTGGTAGTTGTATCGCCAATAAGAATTAAGCCGCTCCCACCACCTAAAAAGTAACTATTATGTACATTATTCTCAGAATAGTTATTTTCGTATAATAAAGTATCAGCAAATGTTATATACATAGAAATGGTAGTATCCGGTAAGCCGGAAAGACCATATGTAGTTGTACCATTATTTTTAAATATATTGTTTTTTATGTCAACACGAGTATGCCCACTGGTAACAGAATCATTGAAGATATAAATAGCGCCACCGGTAGGGCTTTGGTTATTTACAAAATCATTATTTGCTATTGTAGCACTTGTCCATACAATATCGATACCACCACCCCATAACTGAGCAAAATTATTAGCAATAATATTATTACGTATCCAAAAATAACTTGGTACAGACCCACCTTCTCCGCTAATGCGTACACCGCCGCCACCTTCTACCGAGCCACAAGCCGAACCGCCTGTAAAACCAACCAATGTTTTATTATTGCATATTAAATTACCTACAATATCAACATTCCCTATTGATGCAGAAAGAGCTCCATCATATTGACTAATATTGTGATGTATTTTATTTGCTCTTACAATTCCGTTACTATTATGCATATCTACCGTTGCAGCAAATGAATTGGCAGTTTGTCTATTTTGATAAAACTCATTACTGTCAACTAAAAATTTAAGATAATAACAAGACAATAAATCTGCTGAAGAACTATTATTATACATTCGGCATCCATGTATATGTATATTTCCGTTTTGGATAGTAATAATATTTCCATTAGAAATATTATTATATATATTACAATTTACAATTTCAAAATTATGAGAACTGTCTGCCGGACAAGCAATGATACTATTACCATTATTATGATAAAAGTTACAATTTGCTATTGAAAGTGGTCTAAAATACATTTTTAAACCGCTAGCCTTCATGTCATAAAAATTACAATAATTAAATGTTGATAATAAAGGCGAGGTTGCCCAATAATCGCCTATACGAATACCTTTCCAACCGCCTGCCGAACTTGTGTCGTACCAACCGGTAGTGTCCTGAACATGAAAATTAATAGGTAAAGATGCGGTACCGGAAGCTGTTAGTATGCCATATACTTGCATATTATAGGGACCTTGATAAATAACTTCTACACCGGGATCTATAACTAAAACACTATCTACTGTAATCGTATCGTTACAATAAACCAAATAGGGCGAACCACTAAGTGTCCAATGACCGGAGACGTGTGTACTTGTGATGCTTGTAGCTGCAAATAATTTTACAACAGAAAATAACACAAAAGCAACTAAAGTAATTTTTTTCATAAATAAATCATTGTTATAATTATATAGACGTCTAAATAAGTGATTTCGTTAGGTTTGGGAATAAAAAAAGCTGATAAACTTTTTAAGAAATTTATCAGGTTTTAATAAACAATATTAATTTCTAACCTCCAAATGCATTGATGCCGGTAACGTCCATACCGGTAATCAATAAGTGTATATCGTGTGTTCCTTCGTAAGTTACTACAGATTCCAAATTCATCATGTGCCTCATAATACTAAATTCGCCGGTAATACCCATGCCACCTAAAATTTGTCTTGCCTCACGAGATATTCTCAAGGCTATTTCGCAACTGTTGCGTTTAGCCATAGAAATCTGTGCCGGTGTAGCCCTATCCTCATTACGTAAAACGCCAAGACGCCAGTTAAGCAATTGGCTTTTCGTAATGTCAGTTATCATTTCTGCCAATTTTTTCTGTGTTAATTGAAATCCGGCAATGGGTCTGCCAAATTGTACTCTTTGCTTTGCATAACGCAGTGCCGTATCGTAGCAGTCCATTGCTGCACCTAATGCCCCCCAGGCAATACCAAAACGGGCACTTGATAAGCAAGACAAAGGACCTTTAAGACCTTTCACTTTAGTAAAAATATTTTCTTTGGGTACTTTTACATTATCAAAAACCAATTCGCCTGTTGCAGACGCTCTTAATGACCATTTACCATGTGTTTCAGGTGTTGTAAAACCCTCCATTCCGCGTTCCAAAACCATACCGCATATCTCACCGGCTTCATCTTTAGCCCAAACCACTGCTATGTCTGCAAAAGGGGCATTCGATATCCACATTTTTGACCCGTTTAGTATAACATGGTCTCCGGCATCTTTAAAGTTAGAAAGCATGCCTGCTGGGTTAGAACCATGATTAGGCTCTGTAAGCCCAAAGCAACCCATTAATTCGCCGGTAGCTAATTTTGGTAGATACTTATGTTTTTGTTCCTCGCTGCCATATTTATATATAGGAAACATAACTAAAGAGCCTTGCACAGAGGCGGTAGAACGCACACCGGAATCGCCACGCTCTAATTCCTGCATCATAATTCCATAAGAAATATAATCAAGACCCGGTCCACCATATTGTTCCGGTACAAAGGGGCCAAAACAGCCAACTTCACCTAAACCTTTAATAATTTGCTTGGGGAAAGCCGCTTTTTGTGCATAGTCTTCAATTATTGGCGAAATGTCTTTTTTTACATATGCTCTTACAGTATCGCGTATAAGTTTATGTTCTTCAGTTAATAACTCATCAACTAAATAATAATCCGGATGTTGGTATAAATCTTTTTCCATGTTTTGTTAAAGTTAATACTTAAATAAGTAGCAAAGGTAGCAATTTTGACAGATTGGTATAATTTTACAGTCAGATTTATAGATTATATTATTTTGAATAGGTATTAATGTTTCATTTTTACCATAATGATTAAAAATAAGTTTTAGTAAAATATAATACAACTATAACAAATAATGATGCGATTTTGCAAATTATGGAACATAATTTGCGGTAAAAAAAGAATAAGTAAACAAGTTTCGTTTAAGAAAATTGTTATGTATTCTAAGTTTTAAAAATAAAAAGGATAATATATGAGGCAGTTAAAAATTGCCACCCAGATTACGAACAGAGACTCGCAGGCAGTAGAGAAATATTTGCAGGAAATAAGCAAAATTTCTATGATTACACCTGAAGAGGAGACCATTCTTGCTCAAAAAATACACATGGGAGACCAACGTGCATTGGAGAAATTGGTTAAATCAAACTTACGGTTCGTAGTATCGGTGGCTAAACAATACCAACATCAGGGTTTGTCGCTTAGCGATTTAATAAATGAAGGTAATTTAGGCTTAATAAAAGCCGCACAACGATTTGACGAAACGAAAGGTTTCAAATTCATTTCTTATGCTGTATGGTGGATTCGCCAATCAATATTACAATCATTAGCAGAGCAAGGGCGTTTAGTTCGCCTACCTCAAAATAAAATTGGTACTTATAACAAAGCGAATAAAGCATTTATTGCTTTTGAGCAAGAAAATGAGCGTGAGCCGTCTACCGAAGAATTGGCTTCTATTTTAGATATGAGCGAAACGGAAGTTACGAATATTTTTACAAGTAACACGCGTCATACTTCGCTTGATGCACCTGTGCATGAAGCAGAAGATGTAGCAATGGGTGATTTGCTTGAAGGTAGCAGCGATACCGATGATGATGTGATGAAAGATTCTTTACGTAATGAAATACGTAGGATATTGAAGTCATTGAGTATTCGTGAAGCTGAAATTTTGGCAGCTTATTTTGGTTTAGAAGGTGAAAGTGGTGCCACAATTGAGGAAATAGGCGAAAAATATGACCTCACAAAAGAACGTATCCGTCAAATAAAAGAAAGAGCTATTAAACGCTTACAAAAAGCCAGATATAGTAATGCTCTTAAAGTTTATTTAGGTTAATAAAATTGCAGATAATACAATAAAAAACTGTTTGATTTCAATAATCAAACAGTTTTTTTATTTGAGCAGAATAGTATTTTTATATTAATAATTTTGGATAAAAACATGGTTATAAATTTATTACTTGGTGATATTACAAAAACAAAGGCAGATGCTATAGTAAACGCAGCAAATACAACATTGCTTGGTGGGGGTGGTGTTGATGGTGCAATTCATAGGGCAGGTGGTATTAAAATTTTAGAAGAATGTAAAAAAATTATAAAGAAGCAAGGTGGTTGTGGTGTAGGTGAGGCAGTTATAACAACAGCCGGAAATTTACCTGCAAAATTTGTAATTCATACTGTAGGCCCTATTTGGTACGGTGGTATAAATAATGAAGACCAACTACTTGCAAACGCATATAAAAATTGTTTACAGCTTGCAATTGAAAATGAAGTAAAAAAAATAGCTTTCCCCAATATTAGTACCGGAGTTTATAATTTCCCAAAAGAAAGAGCTGCAAAAATTGCAATAAGAACCGTTTTCGATTATTTTAAAACAAGTTCTATTCTTGAAGAAATCATTTTTGTATGTTTTGATAGAGAGAATTATAGCATATACGAAGGCATACTGAATACTAAACATTAAATGCTGTGTGTACCTGTAGTTAGCAATATTTATTGTTTTAATGTATTTATTTTCATATAGTTTTTTATTTAAATGCAATGATTGAAATTATCTTCTATTGCATATATAATACGTTTACCCCTTTTTCTTCTTTCAAGAATTATTTGCTAGGAAATTATGCAACTACTGCTTTACAACAAAACAAAAACATTCAGATATTTTTTTAATCCAACCTTTTTTCAAATTCACAATAGAAAAAATCAAATCATTTTTTCTGATAATAATCATTCTACACTATGATGTATATCAATATAATACGTTAGTATATAAAAGTAAACCAAAATAAATTTGTATTAAATTTCAAATAATATACAATTTATGAAAACACTAGCTTTTATTTTAGCCGGATTATTCACTTCTCTTATTTTTATTGGAGTAATTTTCAGATTGCAACATTGGTATATGGGCGATTTGCTTTCTATTATTGGTGTAATTGGCTTTGCCTTTATTAGCGTTCCGGTTTATACCTATAACTTATATTTGATATCAAAGAAATAGAGTGTTTAGTTGTCTTGTTTGCATTTGAACAACAAAGGGCATCGACACTAATCTATGTCAGTTCAGTGTTTGGTTTTCTGTTTAAATATAGTATTTAGTACTTTAAAATATTGGAATACTAAACGCCAAAAAAACATAATGCCTTTTACTCAGAAATAAGGATTATTGAACTTAGATTTTTAGATGCGATATATATTAGATTTCTCTATTCCTTTAGGAGTAATTACTACTAAAAGAATAGAGAAATAATATTTTTTTGCATTTCATACCTTATCTTTACACCCTATGAAGCTTTATATGATATTGCTGGGCTGCCGGCACGAAGGTCGCCTTATAGAACAACATGATATTTTCTTTGATATAGGTAACAGCCTACCCGAAATGGTTGCTGCTATTCGTTCGTCTTGGCCACAAGGCGAGGTACACATAGATGCTTGGCGCTTAGTTACACTTGCAAACGACTATACTGTAAAAATTGTTGAACGAAAGGATGCACCTGCTATTAACAGCGTAAGGCTTTTTTTTATTAATTTGGGTGGTTATAAGGAAGGTGAATTTGATGAGTTCCATTATAAAATGGTAATTGCAGCCACTGACAAAGGTAAAGCTGTTGAAATAGCTAAACAATCTGCGTTTTACAAACAATTTAAATTTCCGGGTGCATCCTCCCATATAGATGATAAATATGGTGTAGATATAGACGATTTGCACGACATTGAGGACATACTCCCGGCTGATACAAAAATGAAATATGCTATTGTTATAACTCCCGCTACAACAGATACTGTTGAAGATGAATTACATCTTGGTTATTTTAACCTAAACAAAGTAGCTAATGGTTCTATTATTTCAAGCTAATAACCCATTTTGAAACTTATATTTAAGAATTCGATGTGTTTATTTGCTTTGATGCTTTTAATACAAACATTAAGAATCAAAACATATTTCAAATAAATATAATCACCTAAAACTGGCTAAATAACTATTTTTTTAATGTAAAATTACTGTAGTTTCACTATTATTTAATTAACTTTTAGCGTAAGCCCTAATCTTTTTGCCACTAAGCTACTTACACCGCTTGTAAGCAGTACTATGCTTAATGTACTACACGGCATTAATATTGCCGCTCTTATAGGCTGCAACATGCCTTGCATAGAAAAATATAAGCCTACTATATTATAGAGTATAGATACCACAAAACTTAAATTAATAATTTGTCCTCCGGCTTTTGCTAATTTCAAAAAAGAAGGTAATAAATAGAGCTGCTTAGCATCCAATATCGCATCGCACGACGGTGTAAAATTATTTATATCATCGGCTAAAGTAATACCTACATTGCTTTGCTGTAACGCCCCTGCATCATTAAGTCCATCGCCAATCATCATTACATTTGTTCCGTTTTTTTGCAGGTTTTCTATGTAATTTAATTTGTCTATCGGCTTTTGCTCAAATAATAGTTCGCTTTTTTTGCCAAATAATTCTTTCAGTATTCCTTTTTGCTTGTCGTTGTCGCCACTTAATAAAGACAATTGGTATTTGTGGTTTAATACAGGTATTATTTGCGGTATGGCATCTCGCAAAGCAGCAATTAAGTTATAGGCAGTAATCTTACCATTAATACTTGTATATACCGATGCTTTTTCAGTGTTTTCATATCCATTATTGATACCTACCCATTCTGCCGAACCCACTAATATGTGATTACTCATTACCCAAGCTTCCAATCCCTTTCCGGGTATTTCCTTCCATTCTGTTAATGGAAATAATTCTCTTTTCCCTAACCATTCTACCAATGCCTTACTATATGGGTGTTTACTTGAGTAAACCACTGAAAATAAAAGGTCTTTTTCGTCTTGGGTCAATTGATGTCCCGTGCAATTAAAATGGTGATTGCCGCTATGGGTAACCGTTCCTGTTTTATCGAAAACAATATGCTGTATCTTACCTATTTGTTCTATAACCGTTGCATCTCTTAAATAGAGTCCGTTGTTGCTAAGTATTCTTAATAAATTACCATTGGTATAGGTGGCCGCTAATAGTAATGCACAAGGACAAGCAACAACCAACATAGCTGTAATACTGTTTACAACTAAACCCGGATTATGCATATACCAATATAAGCCTGTTAAAACCACTAAGCCCAACAGTATATAGGTATAATTTTTACTTAGTATATGGATAATACTACTGTCATCATTTTTTTCTATTTTGTTTTTACCAAAAGCATGGTGATTCCATAAAGAAGTAAGGTAACTTCCGGCTACCGGTTTCACTATTTGTATGGTTAATTGCTCGCCTACTTGTTTACCACCGGCATATACCAACTCATTCGGTTTTATATTTAAGGGTTCGCTCTCGCCTGTTACAAAACTGTAATCTATACAAGCTTTTCCTTTTACAACTATAGAATCTGCGGGAATAATTTCGTCATTATAAATTTGTACTACATCTTTTTCTTTAAGGTCTTGCAGTTTACGCGTTTCTACACCGGTGGGTGTTACCACATTTACAGCAATTGGGAAATATGATTTATAATCTCTAGTAAATGAAATAGATTTATAGGTACGTTCTTGTACCACTCTGCCTACTAGCATAAAGAATACTATGCCGCACATACTATCTAAATAACCTCCGCTTAGATTAAATAAAATCTCAAACACACTACGCCCAAACGTAATAATAATTGCCAATGCTATGGGAGCATCTATATTAAGTGTTTTTTGTTTTATGCCCTTCCAAGCGGTACTAAAAAACTCGGTTGAACTATAAAAAAATACCGGTAGTGCTAAAAATAAATTAAAATATCTAAACAGGTGTGCATATTGTTGTTCTATGCCCAAGTTGGTAGATAAATACTCGGGGAAGCTCATCATCATTACATTACCGAAACAAAAACCGGCAATTCCTAACTTATATAATCGTTGTTTATTAAACTTATTCGTTTTTTTCTTATTGGCGTCATCTAAGCTAATATAGGGTTCGTAGCCAATTGTAGCAAGAAGTTCTACAGTTTTACGAAGTGAAATCTTGTTTTTTAAAAATCGTATGGTTACTTCTTTATTAGTAAAATTGAGCCTGCTTTCTATAATACCGGCATTAACTTGTTTTAAATGTTCCAAAAGCCACATACACGAGCTACAATGCACACCGGGAATATAAAAAGTAACAATTGCTAAATCATCGCTCGAAAACTGATAAAGTTGTTTGGCTATTTCCTCATTATCAAGGTAGGCATATTTATCTTGTCTTATTGGTGTTATTTGCGATAAGCCGGGATGGTTTTGTATCTTATAATAATCGCATAAGCCATTCGTATTCAATATTTCATAAACTAATTTGCAACCATCGCAACAAAAGTATTTTTCTTCAATAGCTATACTGTTGGTAATACATGGTGTGCCACAATGAAAACAAAGCGTTTGGGTAGTCGTTTTCTTTTTTATTACGTTTGCTTTATTTTCAATAATTATATCATCTACTAATTGCATGTATGTTATTTTGTACTTCTACTATTTTAGGAATAAGATAATTTTCTTCCAAAAAAGCGAGTTGAGATAAACTGTTTTCTAACAAAGCCATTTGGTTTCTTAAAATACGATAAACATCGGGATAAATAGATTCTGAATAAAGTGGCAATGCTGCCATTTGAAGTTTGTATAATGTTTCTCTTATTTTAATGTGAGATTCTTTTATATTTTCAATTTGTAATTCATGCTGTAAACTGCAATTTCCGGTACAGTTTAAGCAATTATGGTTCACTTCTTCTTGTGCATATAGTTTTGTTAAGTAAGGAAGTAAGCCCTCCTTTCTTTGAGTAATATAACCTTTTATTTCATCAATAATTTTAATGCAAAGTTTGCTATATTGAGAATTTGTTTTATGTAATTCTAATTCATTTAACCTACCAGCCTGCTGCCTTGCTGCAACACATAATGATTCAATTCCGTTATAGAAGTCCTTTTCCAGTCGTTCTACAAATGGTTGCAATTTAATAAGATGGTACTGGTTATCCAGCAATTTGTCCATATAAAAACCTTTTTACAAAAATAGAAGTAATACCCGTGCAAATTCATGATATTAAACGGATTACAAAATGATTTTGGTCAGTTCTTAACTGAATACAACATTATTTTTGCAAGCCTGATTTATGTTTCTGATAGTAATTAAATTTGAAGTATTATTGTACTGTAGTAAGCGTACTTTTATTTTGAATTTGCACTACATTTTTTTATAAAAAAAGAGTTTTTACTCGTTATTTAGTATTATGGCGAAAAAAAGTAAACAACAATCCATACCTGTACAAACTAAAACAAACTCCGTTATTGTTAACAAAAATAATACAAATACAGGGCAGAAAAACAAAAAATTTAGCTCAAGTAATTTATATATTATTATACTTTTAGCTATTGCATTTATAGTTAATGCTAATACAATTAACTACAAATATGCCTACGATGACGATGTATTTACTACCGAAAATTCGTGTATCGGTATTAAACGTTTAGGTGCCATACCTTTACTATTTACACATGCTAAAAACTTCAATTTAGACAAAAGTAATTCCGGCTCTTATAGACCTTTATTACCTATAACTTTTGCCATAGAACACGAAATAGTAATGTTTGCCATAGAACACGAATTGTTTGGCTTAAACCCTAATGACAATAAAACAGCTTTTATACCCGCATTTAGCCACACTATAAACTTAATATTATTTTGCATAATGCTTTTTATGCTATTTAAGTTTTTGCAGAAAATAATAAGCAACTATGCCATATATGCTGTTTTCTTAATTTTATTGCTTTACGAACTACACCCTTTGCACACAGAAGTAGTTGCAAACGTAAAAAGCAGAGATGAAATAATGGCATTTCTATTTACCCTTATGAGTCTATTGCAAACTTTTAAATACATAGAAAATAACAAGATAAAAAACTTAATATTATCCGGTATCTACTTTTTTATTGCCATACTTACTAAAGAAAATCCGGTTTGTTTTGTTGCTATTGTGCCACTTACTCTTTACTTTTTTACCAAAACAGATTTAAAGAAAATCATTATTTCAACTGTGCCTTATTTATTAATGGCTGCTTGTTATGTAATGCTCATGAATTTGTTTGTAGATAAGGGTGCAAAAGATGCTCATGCCATGATTACGGAAAACGCATTGGTAGGGGCTGCTAATTATGGCGAAAGGCTTGCCACTGCCCTATTTATACAATTAAAATATTTAGGGCTTTTAGTAGTACCGTATCCTTTGTCTTTCGATTATTCTTATAACCACATACCTATAGTGGGCTTGACTAACATCTGGGTAATTCTCTCCTTTCTTGTTTTTGCAGCAATGATAGTTATTGCAGCTTTGGGCATTAAAAAGAAAAATATTTATTCTTATTGCATTCTCTTTTATGTAATATCTCTTTTTATAACCTCAAATATTATTATAGAAATAGGTGCAACTGCCGCTGAACGTTTTTTGTTTATACCTTCTCTTGCATTTTGCATAGCCCTTATAACTTTATTAAGCAAAGTGTTTAAATTAGACCTTTCTACTCTTTCTTTTGCAAACTCTAAAATATTCTCCTATTTACTATTTGCTGTTGCCACAGTATATGGCATAGAATGTATGGCAAGAAATGAGGTATGGTACGATAATGCTTCGCTATTTAAAAGCGGAGTAGAATCTTGCCCCAACAGTTGGCGTGCAGAGCAATGTATGGCTGCTACCTACCAAAAACTGGCTGAAAACGAAAAAACAGACTTAGCCAAACAAAAAGAATATTTTAAACTGAGTTTTGATTATTTTAAGAAATCGATTGCCATTTATGCTAAACGGGCTGAGACCTACCAAGAATTAGGTGCTGCATATTTTGTAGCCAATCAATTTGATTCTGCTGAAGTATATTTAAAAAAAGCAATTGTCTTAAAACCAAGCTTATTTAATGCTGCTGCTAATTTGGGAACCATATATATGAACCGGAAAATGTATCCTGAATCTATATATTGTTATAGAACATCTGTAACAGCCAACCCCGAATTAGTTTATGCCCAATTTAATTTAGGTGCATGCTATTATAATGTTCAAAAATATGACTCTGCCATTATAGCATTCAAGAAAATAATACAAATAGAGCCACAATACCTAAATTATAAAGCGGTAGAATACACTGCAACCTTATACAACCTATTAGGCAATGCCGATTCCACAAAAAAATATTCCCAAATGGCGAATGACATGAGAAAGGGAGGGAAGTAGTTGATTTTTTGTAACGATACTATGTTGATACTTTATTAAAGAAAGTCCTTAAAAAGCTTGGAGGGCTGGTTTAAGGACTTTCTAAATGTGTGTATAGTGGTATTCGTCTATTTTAATTGATTTTCAAAGTTGCTTAGACCAGCATTACTTTTAATAATTAAATTAGAAAAAAGCATTTCTAATAAAAAGTTCATGTGGACCCCATAAACCACCAACCATATAAGTGCAACATCTGTAAAATGGAACGCTTGTCAAATGTGTAGGATTAGCATACACGCCACTTAATAATGAACCATGAGGCCAAAGGATTCCATTAGGTGGTAATGTTAGTGGAATTGGAGCTACCGGAGGTATGAAAAAATTAGGTACACTTCTACAAGTAATTGGTGCTGGTATGGTAATTGCTCCAATCGCAAGCAAATGAGCAAGAAAGTGGTGAATAGTAGGCGGACCGCTAAATGCTAAAATAGGTTCATTACATAAAAGGTTATTATTAACTAAAATAGCTAACTGAGAAGAACAAAGATAATTATTGAAGAAATATTCTGAAACGCAATTTCTATTAAATCTTGTTCTTATTCCTGTTGTATATCCATAGACAAATGGAAATAAATCTATCAATATATAACACTTATTTGCCAATTTTATTAATTTGTCTTTTTTGGGCAGAGCAGAACCAATACCAAAAGCTGCAACAGGGGCATCTAGCCATGGTGTATTTGCTAAATGATAAGTGTTATAAAAATACGTATTGCTAATTGTAGGAGGTGGTGCTTCTCCAACCATTATATACTTAATGCATCGTTCTTGCATTAATTCTTTATCTGTCCACGGGTAATCATAATCTACGGGTACGCAAATATTGCTTTTCCCATCATTTACATTAACACCTAAGCCACCACCAATTGGTATGCGAGCATAAGTTTTTTTACGCAAAAACAAGTCCAGATAATCTTGGAAGTAAATCTCCCTTTTAAGGTAATCTATATATGATGGAATATCAGCTAACAGTTGCCCAAACCCATTAGGTACTACATCTGTCCATAATTTTTCGTAATCTGTGAGTGTTAGCATTTTTTTGATTTTTAGTTTGTAAATATAATTGCTTTAAATTGCATAAATTGTTAAAAAACGAAGGTGCAATATTTTTAAAATTAATATACATTACAGTGTTTGGGCATTAATTAGTATAAGAAAAGGCATAAATGCCTTCTAAAAGAAAGATAAATCAAAAATCTATTGGCATTTTGTTGGTATTATGAACAGATAAAATAATGACTATTTTATCTTCTATTTTATAGATAATTAAATAGGGGAAACGTTTTAAAACTACATCTCTTATAATATATTTGTTATCAATAAAACTATTAGCTTTCGGGTTTATGGAAATAGAAGAATACTTTTTTTCAAGCTCAGTTAAAAATGATTCACCTAAACCAATTCTAATACTTTCATAGTAAAAAAAAGCATTTAAAGTATCCGTTCTTGCTGCCGCTGTAATTTTAACTATAAAACTCATTTATTTTGGTAGGAAGTTCTAATATAATTATGGGCTTCTGATACACTAAAAACAGACATTTCTCCTTTTTCATATTTATCAAGTCTATTATAAAATTCCTCTAAATTTGCAGCTGAATACTTTTCTTCTTTTAAGTTAGACTGAAAAAAATGATACAAATCCATTATTTTAGATTCGTCAACAACATCAATTAAATGATGTAATTGCTGTCTCACAGTTGCAGTATTCATATTTTGCATTTTATACAAATTTAAGGATTTTATTCTAAAATATGATGAATTTTGACAGATTTATTATTGAATATATAACCATATTTGGATATAAACCTTATTTCACCAAATTAAAATACCTGCTTTGCGAAATCTCTACTTCATTGCCATCATCATCTTCTTTATAAATTTTGGGTACAAATTCCTCAATCAATAATCTAAATTCGCTATACGATTTTTTTGATGCTTTAATCAAATTCAGCAGCTTGATATCACGAAGGTCGTGTGCAATTTTTTCGGCAGCCGATGTGTTGATATGGTTTGGGTTGTCTATAATACCGTCTTGCAAGTCTATTATCCGGTTTAATTTCGAAAACAACATACCGCATTCATTCACCAACAATAGACCATCTATTTTTAAAGTGTGATTTTTATAGATTTCAGTATTGCCCGAAAACCCGTTTCTATCTAATAAAATATCTACGGTTATATTTGGTTTTTCATAAGTAATCATTGCATCTGTAGCATTGTCTCCGTTGTATAATTTAAAACCCATTTTTTTTAAATGAGCTATTAATTTCTTGGTATCCTTTGGGTCTAAATCTAAAAAATCAATGTCGTTATCCGACCGTTTTCTGTCCTGTTTTATCCCGTAATAATTCAACAAAATTTCAATACAAGTACCACCAATTAAAGGGCAATTGAATTTTGAAGATAATTTGATTATCTCCTCGTCTTGTGGGTGGTATGTGGTGAAAAGGTGTAGAATTGGAGGATGATTTTATGATTCATTCAATTTCTCTAATATTTCTTTTAGTTTTTTATCAACTGCTATTTCAAATTTTTCATCCTGAATTTCAATTAATGTTTTATAACTATCAAGTGCTTCATAATCATACCATATACTATACCAAGGCCAAAATGAATTTGGTTTCGCAGCCCCAAATAGTTTACCAAACTTATCAACTAATTGTTGTTTTATTTCGTTATCATTTGTATTATAAATAAATCCCCAAATGCCGTTTGTATAATTATGCCATTGAAAACCAATTACGAATGGCGAGGTTGGATTTTTTAGAAATGAAAATGTAAATGTTGGCCATGTTTGTTTATCAGGATATAAGTTATAATGAAGTTTTAAATCATTTAATTCTGCAACAAACTCTAATTTAATTTTAAGAGAATTAATTATGCTATTTATTATTTCTCCCATTGATTTATAAACTACTAAAGATGTTTCAAGATATTCTTTTGGTTTCTCTAAAATGAAATCTGAAATTGTTTTTTGCTGACTCATATAAATATTTCCTTTAAATTTGTGATTAAATAATTGTTGAAAATCTTTAAAAAAATGACGAACTTTATCTGCTTTGCTTTTCTGTTCCCAAATATTAAGAAGTTGTAAAAACTGATTAGCATGATCTAGAAGAAATATCTTTTTTTCTACTTGTGATTTTATTAAGTCTTCCTTTTCAATACTTTTTTCTTTTGGAGGTTTTCCGTAAGGAGTTAAATAAATTAAAATATAATTTCCATTATATGTTCTGTCCAACCAATCATTATAATCTTTTAACTGCTTAAATTGGTCATCTGCCCATATTTTATTTTCGATTCCAATCGCAAATCGCCCATCAAATTCTAATAATATATCAAGCCGTCTTTGTCCAATTGTTTGCTTTTCTCTATATATTTTTATATTTTTAAAATTACCTATTTTTTGTTTTAAGCAAAACTCATCTGTATTAAATGAATCTAATTCAATAAATGATTTCAAAAAAATGTCTCCTTGCCCATGTTTTTGATTTGGGTTCAAAAAGAAAGCAAGCATTTCCGACAACTTGTTTTCACCAATATCATAAAAGTGAATTAGTGGGTTAAATTCAAAAGCATATTCAAGGCTATTAGCTTTTTGAAATTGTTTTGTATTTTCTAAGGTTGCCTTTAATCCAGAGAAAAAAGTTTGAACGTTTGATGTTTCCATATAGTTTATTTTGAAATCATAATATACATTGTGATTTTATTTTGCATCTTATTTCGTATAAAATATCTAATC
>CAIYTT010000166.1 GCA_903929195.1 uncultured Bacteroidota bacterium | reverse complement strand
CCGGGTGTTTTATTGACAACAAATAAATTGGTGGTGCCATTTGTAAATTGTAATTGCCCCTTATATATGGTTTCTCCTGTAGCATTTAATACTTCTGTATTTACAGGTCTGCCATCAGGTATTAGTTGGCTAATAGTCATATTCCCATTATTAGGGTTGGGCATTATAGTGTATTGTTGCAAACTATCAGGTAAAATGGAATTCGTATTTCGAGGTTTCCCCATTCTCATTCCGTGGTTTATCACTGTATCGCAATTTATATCGCTAAACATGCTCAGATCGTTAAATACAACTGTCTGAACCATGATTCGCCTGATTTTCTTGAATAATAGGATGAAAAATACAACAAATATACATTTATACGTTCATTGTAATACAAAATAACAAAAACGCATTATACAAAAAACCATAAGCATCAAGTAAATCATGCAATTCAGGTGAATCATGGTTCAGACAAAAATCGCACAAAAATCACCCACAGCTACCCTTAAAAAGTGTAATTAAACTTTAAAACGCTATTCCAAAATAAAATACCTTACACCCATAAAACCAAATATCTAATAAAAAAAATAACTCACTATGAAACACAAATGGGCAATTAATGAGCTGTTTTATTTTTACAAGTACATCATTATCAATAAACTATGTAAAATAATATTACATATTTTGAAAAGAAATTATATTTTTGAGTTTATATTTGTAGATGGGGTAGAGGTGAAGGAATAGATAACACGATAGGTCATATCTGGCATAATATGTAATTAACCTAAATGCATTACTATTGCCAAATCATATACCTACTGTTTATAGTTTTACCTACCTTGCATTTTTTATAATGGTTGGATAGATTAATTACTTATGGCAAAAACAAAAACGGCTTATTTCTGCCAACAGTGTGGGTTTGAATCGCCTAAATGGAATGGTAAATGCTCGTCTTGCGGTGCATGGAATTCTTTTGTAGAAGAGGTAGTGCAAAGAGACGATAAAACGAAGCCCGAAGCCATGAACTGGGGTGATGACAGTAACGAGAAAGAAAAAAGAAAAGCACATAAACTGGATGAGGTTGTAACACTTAACGAAACAAGAATGACCGCACCCGACAGCGAGCTGAACCGAGTATTGGGCGGTGGGTTGGTGCAAGGTTCTGTAATTCTGGTTGCCGGCGACCCGGGAATAGGTAAATCAACGCTGTTTTTGCAGGTGGCACTGCAATGGAAAAATATTACTACCTTATATGTGAGTGGCGAAGAAAGCGAACAACAAATAAAAATGCGTGCCGAGCGGGTGGGTATCAAAAATAATAATCTTTATTTACTCACCGCCACAGATACAGCAACCCTTTTTCAGGAAGTAAAAAAGGTAAGACCTCATTTATTAATAATAGACTCTATACAAACGCTGGAATCTGCTTATGTTGATTCTGCTGCCGGCAGTGTATCGCAGGTACGGGAGTGTGCCGCAGAGCTGCAACGATTTGCCAAAGCTAGCGGCATACCGGTAATTATTATTGGTCATATTACCAAAGAAGGCTCTATTGCAGGGCCTAAAGTATTAGAACATATAGTAGATACGGTTTTACAATTTGAAGGCGACCGGCATTATGCATACAGAATATTAAGAACTTTAAAAAATAGGTTCGGTAGCACATCCGAATTGGGTATATACGAGATGGTAGCTTCCGGTATGCGGCCGGTAAGTAACCCGTCTGAATTATTATTGTCGCAACACGATGAACCACTTAGCGGTATAGCCATAGCCGCCACAATGGAGGGTATGAGACCCTTAATGATTGAAGTGCAAGCTTTGGTGGCACAGGCAGTTTACGGCACTCCCCAACGCACAGTCAGCGGATTGGATTTACGCCGAATACAGTTAATTCTTGCGGTATTAGAGAAAAGAGGTGGTTTTCATTTTGGGGCAAAAGATGTATTTGTAAACATAGCAGGCGGTTTAAAAATTGAAGACCCATCGGTAGAGTTAGCACTTGTTTGTGCCTTATTGTCGTCTTACGAAGACAAAGCATTGCCTTCTAATATTTGTTTAGTAGGCGAAATAGGGCTTAGTGGCGAAATAAGAGCTGTAAACAGAATAGACCAAAGAATTGCAGAAGCAGACAAACTTGGCTTAGATGTTATATTTATACCAAAGGCAAATGCGAAAGGGTTAGACAAGAAAAATTATAAAATTGAAATTAAAATGGTGAATAAGGTGGAAGATGTATATAAAATGTTGTTTTAAAATTTTGTATTGTATTTTGTTTAATACATATTAATAATTAATCAAGAGCATTCTCTTTTTTAAATGAATTTTTAGGAATACTATAACGTCCTATATATTTTTAGTAGTTTTGCTACCTGAAAACTATCTGTTTTTCAGGAAATAGATATAAAAAATGAAATTAAAATATTCATATTTTGTTTTATTTATAAAAGATTGCTCACTTGTTACTAAGAGATTAAATAAATGGGTATAAAATTATTATTAAAAAACGATAAAGTAGAAGGTATCCGTTATTACGATACCTATCGCCAAAACGGTGGTTATACTGCTGCCGAAAAAGCACTTAAAATGTCGCCCGCAGATATTGTGGAAGAGGTAAAAAAGAGCGGATTGCGTGGTAGAGGTGGTGCTGGATTCCCTACAGGCATGAAATGGAGTTTCTTGGCTAAGCCGGAAGGTGTGCCGCGACACTTGGTTTGCAATGCCGATGAGAGTGAACCGGGTACTTTTAAAGACCGTTATCTGATGGAGTTTCATCCACATTTATTTGTAGAAGGACTTTTAATAAGTAGCTATGCTTTAGGCAGTAATACTACTTATATATATATACGTGGAGAATATGCTTGGATACCTGATATTTTAGAACAAGCTATTGCAGAGGCAAAACAGCATGGTTGGTTAGGTAAAAACATAATGGATACCGGGTTCGATTGCGAAATATATGTGCAACGCGGAGCAGGTGCATACATTTGTGGTGAAGAAACAGCCTTAATAGAATCGCTTGAGGGCAAACGTGGTAACCCACGTATGAAACCACCTTTCCCTGCTATACAAGGTTTATGGATGCGACCAACTGTGGTTAATAATGTAGAAACAATAGCTGCAGTTGTTCCTATTTTAAGTATGGGTGGCGATGAATATGCTAAAATAGGTGTTGGTAAATCTACAGGTACAAAACTACTTTCTGCCTGTGGTAACATAAATAAGCCGGGTGTATATGAAATAGATATGACCATATCTGTAGAAGAATTTATATACAGCGACGAATATTGCGGTGGCATACCTAATGGTAAGCGTTTAAAGGCTTGCATTCCGGGCGGTTCATCGGTACCTATTGTGCCGGCAAAACTTTTATTTAAAACAGCTAAAGGCGAAACTCGCTTTATGAATTATGAAAGCCTGTCTGATGGTGGCTTTGCGACCGGAACAATGATGGGTTCGGGTGGATTTATTGTTTTAGACGAAGACCAATGTGTAGTAAGGCATACCATGACGCTTGCACGCTTTTATAATCATGAAAGTTGCGGACAATGCAGCCCATGTCGCGAGGGAACCGGTTGGATGTATAAAATATTGAAGAATATTGAGTATGGCAAAGGTAAAATGAGCGATATAGATTTATTGTGGGATATACAACGCAGAATAGAAGGAAACACTATTTGTCCGTTAGGCGATGCAGCGGCATGGCCGGTTGCGGCAGCTATCCGTCATTTCCGCGATGAGTTTGAGTGGCATATCACCAATCCGGAAGAGGCACAAAAACGTAATTACGGCATTGCTAATTATGCCGAAGAATATCAGGTAGTGGTTTAAAAAAGTTATATTGTAATATATGGGTTTAGTTTATGCAAATATCAAATTGTCTAATCCGGTAATACCTGATAGCATTCCATTAGATACGAATAGCTTGGTAGGTAGTGGTTCTACATATTTGTGTATTACCCAACATATAGCAAACCAATTGGGATTAAAGGCTATGCAACAAAAAGAAGCACAATTAGCATATGGCTCATCAAAATTACTTCCTTATTTAGGACCAATAAAGATAGAGTTTGAAAATAGAATCTGTTTTGTAGGTGCTTGGAAATGAATGTTTACTTGGGGCTATACCCATGGAGGATATGGATTTAGTAATACATCCAAAATTAATCAAATTATCAGTTAATCCTGAATCTCCAAATATAGCAAGAGGAATGGTGAAATAATAAAAAGGAAATGAGCCAACACATTGACCATATAGAAATCAAAAATTTCAAATCCATACGCCACCAAAAAATTGAGGGGTGTAAGAGAATCAATGTGTTTATAGGGTATCCGAATGTTGGAAAAAGTAATATATTAGAGGCATTGAGTTTGTTTTCTTTACCTTATTTAAAAATAGCAGGTAGTAAGAAATTAACCGATTTTATAAGATTAAAGAATTTATCCGGTCTATTTTATGGTACAAATACTAATACACCTATTGAGATAAAAGTTAATGATACTGTTTTATATTTTAGAGGTACGTATGACAAAAATGCTTTTTATCCTTTAAAATGTGAGTATATTTTTAAAAATAAATATGGCTTAGCAGATGGAGATGGAAGAGGGGACGGTTCTGTGTATGGTGGTGGAATTGAATCGGATGAAAAGTTTAGAGTATTACTAGAATTATCAAAAAAACCGGAAATTTTATTTGATGCTGATTTAAATGTGAAATTTATTAATTTGCCCAATAAAATAGGTGGGTTTGGCAATTTTGAGATTTTAAAGTATCATTTTTCTGCTGAAAAATTTAAACCCAAGAAAGTTACATTTCCTTCATTAATACCACCATTTGGAAATAATCTTTTTGAAATTATTAATTCTAATAATGAATTAAAAACACTTCTTAAAGATGAATTTGAAAAAGTAAATGGTAAGTATATTTATGATACAGAAATAGGGACAGGTAGAATACTTAAAGAGTATAAAGAAAATACATTTACTCTACCCTTTAGCTCTATGGCAGATACTTTGCAGCGTTTAATATTTTATTTGGCTGCAATTGCATCTAATCAAAACGCTGTTTTGCTTTTCGAAGAACCGGAAGCCCACATGTTTCCTCCTTATATTAAGAAATTTAACGGAGATATTATTTATGACACGGAAAATAATAATCAATATTTTATTGTTACACATAGTCCTGATGTTTTAGATAATTTTTTAGAAGATGCTCGTAATGAATTATCTGTTTATTTGGTAGATTCTAAAAACGGAGAAACAATAATTAAAAAACTTTCAGAAGAAGAATTAGAAAAAGTATATAAATATCATGTAGATTTATTTTTTAACATAGAGAGTTATTTAGATTAATGGAAGAAAATATTATTCCCGAATGTTATTTTGATACTTTATTGGTAAAAACGATGCTAAATGTAAAAAATGTTAATCACCAAAAATCTTGTTTTAAAGTAGAAACAACTGTTAAAGGTATTGATGATTTTGCATTAGGGATAATAGACAAAGACAAAAAAGAAATTGCATATTTAAAAGATTTTATTGCAGAAATAACTAATGATAATTTAATATTATGGAAACATAGGACAAAACAACATTATTTTATTCAATTAATACCGGCAATTGAGATATGGATATTAAATGCTGCCGATGAAAGTAATTTAAATATTGTAGAAATTGGTTTGCCAAATGAGTTAAATAAATTAAAGAAAATTACCAAACAAGAGGGTGCTATTAAAAATAAACTATTAATTAATTTATGCAATCAATTAATAATAGGAAAAAGTAAAGCAATTACAACCCTATCTTTGTGGCTAAATTATTTATATATTGAAAATCGTAACGCAGATATAAACAAATTAAAAGAAAATGTCTGAAACACCAAAGTTTAAAGTAACAATAGATAACATAAGCATTGAAGTAGCACCCGGTACTACTATACTTAATGCTGCACGTATGATAGGTGGCGAAGTTGCACCACCGGCAATGTGTTATTACAGCAAACTTAAAGATAGTGGTGGTAAATGCCGCACTTGTCTTTGTGAGGTAAGCAAAGGCTCGGAAAAAGACCCGAGACCTATGCCAAAACTTGTTGCAAGTTGCCGCACTACCGTAATGGATGGTATGGAGGTGAAAAATATTACCTCGCCAAAAGTTGCAGACGCCCGTAAAGGTGTGGTAGAATTTTTACTTCTTAATCACCCGCTTGATTGCCCCGTATGCGACCAAGCAGGCGAATGCAATTTGCAAGATCTAAGCTACGAGCATGGTAGTGAAGGCACACGATACGAATTTGACCGCCGTAAATTTGAAAAAGAAGATATAGGTCCCTATATTTCTTTACACATGACGAGGTGTATTATGTGTTTCCGTTGTGTGTATGCAGCTAACCAATTAACCGAAACCCGTGAACACGGTATTCTGGAACGTGGCGACCACGCACAAATAGGTACTTTCTTAAATAAAGCATTACACAGCGAGTTTATTGGTAATGTAATAGATGTTTGTCCGGTTGGTGCATTGACCGATAAAACATTCCGTTTTAAAAACAGAGTATGGTTCACCAAGCCGGTAGATGCACATCGCGATTGCCCTACCTGTAGCGGCAAAGCTCGTTTATGGATGAGAGGCGAAGAAGTATTTCGTGTTACTGCACGCAAAGACCAATGGGGCGAAGTGGAAGAGTGGATTTGTAATGATTGCCGTTTCCATAAAAAAGAAACGAAAGATTGGGTAATTGAAGGCCCTACTAATGTAAAAAGAAATAGCGTTATAGCACAAGGACATTATGCAGGTACTGTAGGTACTAAAAAACCACAAGTATTAATAGACAAAGTAATTGGCAAACAGCCTAAATTTCTTATGGAAATACATAATGTAAGTGATGTAAACAGTAAAAATATTGATTTATCTAAAATTGAAGGACCTGCACATAGTGATGATTTTAAAAAGAAGTAATATGTGCAGATAAATTACGCAGTTATAGTAAAATATTTTTGCAAAATGATTCTAACTATAGAGTATATTAAACAAATTATCGCTGATTTTTTTTCACAGAAACCGGTAAATAAGTTATGGCTATTGTGTTCTTATGCACGTAGCGATGCCGATGAAAATAGTGATATTGATGTGCTTGTAGATATAGACTATACAAAACCTGTTGAATGGGATTATTATACATGGAACGAACAGCTTGCAAAAAAATTAAATAATAAAGTAGATATTGTAGATGCAGGTTGGGAAAATAAATATATAAAACCTTTTATAGACAAAGATAAATTTATAATTTATGAAAGGTAGGATTAATAAATCTTAATGAAAACAATGAAAATTTAACAAACTAAAACTACTTTTGTACTCTTATGCTATTACTACATATCGACATTGCTTTTATTTTAGAAAAAGCTCTTCTTATTACCGTAATACTTTTGGTTTCTCTGGGTATTGCAATGTACGCCACATGGGCAGAACGCAAAGTTTCGGCAGTTATGCAAGATAGAATAGGCCCGAATAGGGCAGGTATTTTCGGCTTATTGCAACCGCTTGCCGATGGTGCTAAATTATTCTTTAAAGAAGAAATTATTCCGAATGGGTCAACAAAGTATATTTTTGTGCTTGCCCCCTGCTTATCTATGCTCACTGCCCTTATGACAAGTGCTATTGTACCATGGGGGCCTGATTTCATAACTCCATCGGGTTATATTTTTAAATTACAGGTGGCAGATATAAATATAGGTGTCCTTTTTGTATTTGGTGTGGTAAGTTTAGGTGTTTATGGTGTTATGCTTGGCGGATGGGCATCTAATAATAAATTTTCTCTGCTTAGTAGTATTCGGGCTGCATCGCAGGCAATATCTTACGAATTGGCAATGGGTATAAGTCTTATTGCACTTTTAATGATGACCAGTTCTTTGAGCCTTCGTGAAATTGTAGACCAACAACATGGTTTTTGGAAAGACGGTTATTTTACTTGGAATTTTTTTAAACAACCATTAGGTTTTATTATTTTTCTTACCTGTTCTTTTGCAGAGTTAAACCGGGCTCCATTCGACCTATCAGAGTGCGAAAGTGAGTTGAACATGGGCTATCATCAGGAGTTTTCATCAATGAAACTGGGTTTCTATTTGTTTGGTGAGTATATTAATATGTTTGTTAGTTCTGCAATTATAGCAACTTTATTTTTAGGTGGTTATAATTTCCCGGGTATGGACTGGGCAGCAGCTAATTTTGCACCTATTTTATATACCGCAACTTGTGTAATGGTATTATTGGCTAAAGTAGTAGGTATGATACTTTTATTTATGGCAGTACGTTGGACTTTACCTCGTTTTCGCTACGATCAATTAATGAAATTGGGATGGAAATCATTGATACCCTTAGCACTCATAAATATGGTAATTACAGGTGCAGCTATTTTGTGGATATTTAAAAAGTAAATTGTTTTTATTTTGAAAACCATACTAAGCATAGAACAGATTAAAAATACTGTTACCGACTACTTTAAAGATAAGCCGGTAAAGAGTGTATATTTGTTCGGAAGCTATGCAAGAGGGGAAGCAAACGAGAAAAGTGATGTTGATTTAATTTTGGATTTGGATTATAGCAAACAAATTGGGTTAGAGTTTTACGGATGGTGGGATATATTAGAAAAAAAACTTAAAAGAAAAGTTGATTTAGTGCCAATTTCTGTTATTTATCCTATGGTTTTAGTAAATGCAGAAAAAGATAAAATATTATTATTAGAAAATAATACTAAACATGAATGACAATGAACGAATAGAACATATTTTGTATGTAATAGACTGCTTAGATTCATTTATGTTTAGTGCAAATGAAGGACAATTTTTGGAAAACGAACAACTTAAATTTGCTTGCTATGGTTGCCTTGTAATGATTTCGGAAGGAACAATATTATTGTCAAAAGAACTAAAGGAGGAATTAAATAAAATACAATGGAGTCAATTAAAGGGATTTAGAAATAGAGTTATTCATGAATATTTTAGAATTGATTGGAAAATAGTTTGGAATATTATACAGATAAATATTCCAATTTTGAAATTTGAATTAGAAAAATATAATAAATTATAAATGCTAACAATTCAGCAGATTAAAGATACAGTTACCGACTACTTTAAAGATAAGCCGGTAAAGAGTGTATATTTGTTCGGAAGCTATGCAAGAGGGGAAGCAAACGAGAAAAGTGATGTTGATTTATTAGTAAATTATGATGACAATATCAAAAAGTTATCACTTTTTGATATTGTAAAATTTAAAATAAATTTAGAAGATTTATTTAAAATAAATGTTGATTTGGTGGAAGATGGATTTGTATATCCTACTATCAAACCATATATAGATAATGACAAAATATTAATATTAAGTAATGCAAAATAATAAATTTGATAAAATATATTTTGAAAGGATTGTACAAACGCTTGAAACGCTTGAAGAATATATATGCTAAAAATTATAACGAAGAAAGTTTTTATCAAAATGCGATTTTAAAAGATGCTTGTTTAATGCAATTAATTAATTTAGGTGAATATGTTTCAAAAATATCGGATGAATCTAAAGAAAATAGTAGCATTGATTGGAATACAATAAAAGCAGCGAGAAATTATTATGCACATGCTTATGATTATATCAACTGGGTGCGAATATGGGAGGTACTAAAAATACATCTTCCAATATTAAAAAATCAAGTTAATGATATTTTGAAAAACAACTAAACAATGGATAAATTAACTAACAAATCAGTTCAAGTAAATCGTAATCCGATGACATTAGCAGAGAAGGCATATTTGCCTGCTCTTGCCAAAGGATTATCTATTACATTGGGTCATGTTTTTAAGAAGAAGGCAACTGTGAGATACCCGGAAGAAAAACGTCCTTTTAGTCCCGTTTTTCGTGGCTTACATATCTTAAACAGAGATGAAGAAGGCAGAGAGCGTTGTACTGCTTGTGGTTTATGTGCTTTAGCCTGTCCGGCAGAAGCAATTACAATGGAAGCAGCAGAACGCAAAGCAGGCGAAGAAAATTTATATAGGGAAGAAAAATATGCTGCAAAATATGAAATAAATATGTTGCGTTGCATTTTTTGTGGTTATTGCGAAGAGGCTTGCCCTAAAGATGCTGTTTATTTAAGCGAAACGGTAATGCCTGCCAACTATTCTCGTAAAAGTTTTATTTATAAAAAAGATGATTTATTAATTCCTACAACTAAAAAAACAGAAACTAAATAATATGGATTTCTACGATATTCTTTTTTGGATTTTATCTGTAATGGCAGTAGGTTGCGCATTAGGTGTGGTATTAAGTCGTAACCCTATACACAGTGTTATATTTTTGATTCTTACATTTTTTGCTATTTCCGGCCATTATTTAATAATGAATGCCCAATTTTTAGCTATAGTAAACATAATTGTATATGCAGGTGCAATAATGGTTTTGTTTCTTTATATACTTATGTTGATGAACCTTAATGCCGATGCCGAACCACAAAAGGGGCTTTTAGTGCAGATAGCGGGTATTTTATCTGGTGGTACTTTATTTTTGGTTTTATTGGCTGCAACAAAAAGTGCGCATAATGAAGAAATAAATAAGGTTTCAACTAATGTTGGCTTAATTACAAATCTTGGGAAATTATTGTTTACTAAATATGTATTACCGTTTGAAATAAGCAGTGTTTTATTTTTAACGGCAATGATAGGTGCTATTGTTATCGGTAAAAAAGAACCGCAATTAAAAAATGGGGAAGAGCATATAGCTTAATTTATTTTTTCATTATTATTATTAATTATTATAATTTAAATAAAATGCCTGTAACATCATCAAATTATCTTATTTTAAGTTTATTGTTGTTTTCCATTGGTATAATGGGAACATTAATTCGTAGGAATGCAATAATAATATTTATGTGTATAGAGCTAATGCTTAATGCAGTAAATTTATTATTAGTACACTTTTCGCATTTAAATGGCGATGTTGATGCCGATTCTCAAATATTTGTATTCTTTATAATGGTTGTTGCTGCGGCTGAAGTAGCAGTGGGCTTAGCCATTATTGCAATGATGTATCGCAAGGTACATTCTGTTGATGTGAATATATTGAATAGACTAAAGCATTAATAGTAACTGATTTTTAGATTTAAAAATACTAAAACCTAAATAATACTATCATTTTGAACAATTGTTTTTACTTTTGACTCATAATTTATGATACACTACATTTTCCTTATACCGTTGTTGCCATTAATAGGTTTCCTTATTAATGGTATCGGTTGGCGCACCATTCCCAAGAATATGGGTGGTATTATTGGATGTGGAGCTATTCTTGGCTCATTTATTGTTTCCCTTGGTGTCTTTTTTGAAGTAAATACTCCGGGATTCCATACGCAAATTATACCATTATTTGATTTTATAAAATCAGGAAAATTGAACATCCCATTTGAATTTCAAATAGATGCACTTTCTTCTTTATTTTTATTGATAATTACAGGGGTAGGCTTTTTAATTCATGTTTACTCCACTTCCTATATGCACCACGATGAGGGAATGGTAAAATATTTCTCCTTCCTTAATTTGTTTGTGTTCTTTATGTTATTACTGGTATTAGGTGCCAATTATTTAATCTTATTTATAGGTTGGGAAGGTGTAGGGCTTTGTTCTTACTTATTAATTGGTTTTTGGTTCAAAAACAGAGACTATACCAATGCAGCTAAGAAGGCTTTTATAATGAATAGAATTGGTGATTTGGGCTTTTTAGTTGGTATGCTTATGATACTATACACATTCGGAACCCTTTCATATCAAGATTTTTTCAAGAATTTACATGATGCTCCTAAATTACCGGCATCTACATATAACTGGATAGCTATTTGTTTGTTTATTGGGGCTACCGGTAAAAGTGCTCAAATACCGCTTTATACTTGGCTGCCCGATGCAATGGCAGGCCCAACACCTGTTTCTGCCTTAATACATGCAGCAACCATGGTTACAGCAGGTATATATATGATAGCTCGTAGCTGTGCCTTATACGAATTAGCACCATTGGTATCTAACATTGTTGCTGCTATTGGGTTAGCAACAGCTATTATTGCCGCAACAATTGCATTAAAACAATATGACATTAAAAAAGTACTTGCCTATTCTACTGTTAGTCAGTTAGGTTTTATGTTTTTGGCATTAGGCATTGGGGCATATTCCACTGCTGTATTCCATGTTATGACACATGCATTTTTTAAAGCATTATTATTCCTCGGTTCCGGAAGTGTAATACATGCTATGGGTGGCGAACAAGACTTACGTAAAATGGGTGGCTTAGGTAAAAAGATGCCTATAACTAAAATCACATTTTTAATTGGTTGTTTGGCAATTTCAGGTATTCCAGGTTTTGCGGGTTTCTTTAGTAAAGACGAAATATTATCGCGTGCTTTTGCTTCCAATCCAACAAGTCCGTATTTGTTCGTAATGGGTATCGGTGCAGCAATGATGACTTCTTTTTATATGTTCCGTTTGTACTATCTTACTTTTACCGGCTCTTTCAGAGGTACACACGAACAAGAGCATCATTTACACGAAAGTCCTTTTGCTATAACGCTACCATTAATTATACTTGCAGTTTTATCTATTGTAGGTGGTTATGTGGGTTTACCGGGTGTCATCTCCGAACATCATGCATTAGAATCCTTTTTAAGTACTGCCATTACGAATAGAAGCAAATTCCATTTAGAAGAATCTACCGAGTGGATATTGATGACTGTTTCTACTTTGGCTGCCGTATTTATGATAGTATATGCCTATACAGCAACTAAGAAGCCAAATTTTGCGCCAACAACAGGCTTGGCAAAAATGATGGAGAATAAATGGTATGTAGATGAAATTTATAATGCAATAATTGTAAAACCATTACAATCTATATCCGGTTTATTAGATACTTGGGCAGATAAAAAAGGTATTGATGGTATTGTAAATGGGGTAGGTAAAACGGTGAAATGGGGTGGCGACAGAATGCGAGTTTTGCAAACCGGGCAAGTAGGTTTCTATATTTTTATTATGGTAATAGGCATGATAGCATTGTTTTCAATAAGTTTTTTATTAGTGAAGTAAATCATTAATTGTTCTTTGAAAAGTAAAATAATTTTTTTTTCGCATTCTATTTTTTAGATTGTAAATTGAATTTTATGCATTAAATATTGATGCAAGCAATAATAGTAAAACAATAATAATAAAATAGCAGGATAAACAAACATATATAATATGTTTTGAATTTTGAATTTTGAATTTTGAATTTATATGATTTTAATATTTCTAATACTTATTCCGTTACTTACAGGTATATTTTCTTTTGCTTTAAAAGGAGATAATGCTAAAGTGCTGGCTATATTAAGCACTGTAGCTACATTAGGCGGTACCGCACATGTATGCTTTTTAAATTTTGGTATCCGTACATTTAATATGCCTTGGATACCGGTTATGGGCACCCAATTTAGTTTAAGAGCCGATGGCATGAGCAGTATGCTTTGTTTGCTTACAGGCATCGTTACTTTAGTTGCTATACTTACAAATCTAAATAAACCGGTTGAAAAATCAGGCGCATTTTATGGTTTTATGTTACTGTCGCAAGCAGGCTTAATGGGTGTTTTTTTAGCAAACGATGCTTTATTGTTTTATGTATTTTGGGAATTGGCATTAATACCTGTTTACTTTCTATGTTCACAATGGGGTGGCGAAAAGAGAATTGCTGTAACATTTAAATTCTTTATCTATACTTTCGTAGGTAGCTTAATGCTGTTGGCAGGCTTAATTTATTTGGCATCAAAAGTTCCGGGGCATATAAGTTATGCTTGGGCTGATATTGTACAGGTACATAAAAATTTATCTTTAGGAGAGCAACAATGGTTATTTTGGTTAATATTTATTGCATTTGCCATTAAAATGCCTTTATTCCCTTTCCATACTTGGCAACCCGATACTTACGAACAGTCGCCTACACCTGTAACTATCATATTAAGTGCATTAATGGTAAAGATGGGGCTATTTGCTGTTTTACGTTGGTTAGTACCTGTGTTACCCGAAGGTGTTGCGTTTTGGTCTGATACGGTAATAGTACTTGCTATTATCGGTGTTGTTTATGCATCGTGCATTGCCATTGTGCAAACAGATATGAAACGTTTGGTTGCTTATTCATCAATTGCACACATGGGATTAATGATTGCTGTGGCATTTTGCAATTCAGAAGTAGGTATGCATGGTATTATGGTACAAATGTTTAACCATGGAATAAATATTACCGGTATGTGGGTAATAATAAGCATTGTAGAAAACAGATGGGGTACAAGAGACATGACAAAATTGGGCGGTATGGCAAGTTTGGCACCCAAAATGGCTATTGCATTCGTAATTATTTCTTTGGCAAATATTGCATTGCCACTTACAAATGGCTTTGTTGGCGAGTTTATGTTGTTTAATGGTTTGTTTAGCAGTGGTGGTAATAACCATATTATATTTATGGTATTGGCGGGCTTAGGTGTAATATTAGGTGCTGTTTATACACTTAATATGGTACAAAAAACGGCTTATGGTAATGAGACGGAAATGATAATTAGAAAAGACATAAGTTTAAATGAGTATGTGGGTTTGGCTGTGATAATCGGTATTATTTTATGTTTTGGTTTTTTCCCTAAACCATTACTTGAATTAACATCGGGTATGGCATCAGTGTTGGTAAAATAATAGTTTAGATAAATAAGATAGAAAATAATTAGTAATAGTTTTTAGTAATAGTTTTTTAGTAAAAATATTCGAAATAACAATATGAACGCAATAATTGAAGCTACTATATACGGAGTATTCCTGATGTTATTAGGATTAATGTGGCAAGAAAGAAAACTTATATGGGCAATAAGTATTATTCCTGCTTGTTTATCGGGTTACTTTTTTATTACAAGTGCAGCAGGTACTCACGAACATGAAATTACTGCAAGAGTTTTCTTTATCCTCACACAATTATTATTAGCCACTACTATAGAAAGAAAATATGCATCAATAGTTACAAAAGTGCTTTTTATTGCATTATTGGTAGGCAATATTTACGAAATTAAAATTCATAATAACGTGCCTGAACTATTATTTAATAATATGCTTAGGATAGAACCTTCTTCTTTATGGTTTAATTTATTAATGACCGGTGCGGCCTTTATTTATATAATGCTTATGAATAAAGATATACAGAAAGTAGGTAATTATGTGGCTGAATATTTCTCTCTTATCTTCTTTATTTTATGTGGGCTGTATTTATTATCCTCATATAATAATTTATTAATGATGTTTATAGGTATAGAAATACTATCTATACCACAGTATATTTTAGCAGGTAGCGATAAACATAATTTAAAAAGTAGTGAGGCTTCGTTAAAATACTTTTTAATGGGAGCATTTTCCACCGGTATTTTATTAATGGGTATTGCTTTGCTATATGGTGCTGCACATACGTTTAATATTATGGAAATGGTGGGTATGTTGCATAGCAATGCTTTAGACCCCTTAGCAATAACCGGTATTTTATTTATTATAATTGCTTTTTCTTTTAAAGTTTCGGCAGCACCTATGCACATGTGGACACCGGATGTTTATGACGGTGCTCCAACAGTTTTTACAGCTTTTATGGCAACAGTAGGTAAGTCGGCAGCATTCTTTGCTTTTATTAGATTATTCCATTTTTCTTTTTACGATTTAAGCGAACATTGGATACTGATAATAGCTTGTATTACTTGTGCTACCTTGTTTATAGGTAATATAACTGCTGTATTTCAGCAAAGTATAAAGAGAATGCTTGCTTATTCTTCTATTGCACAGGCAGGGTTTATGTTATTTGCTCTATTGGCATATAGACCTATGGGTATGCAGAGTATTATATTTTATGCCACAGCATATAGTATAGCTACAATAGGTATGTTTGCTGTGCTTGTAAAAGTAAAAGATTATACCTATGATGGCTTTAACGGATTAGCTAAAAAAGAACCATTATTAGCTTTTGTGGCAACCATATTCCTTTTTTCGCTTGCAGGTATTCCATTAACGGGTGGCTTTATGGCAAAATATTTTGTGTTATTAGGCGTCATGCAACATGGTGATATGTTGTGGTTAGTACTCTTTGCTTTATTAATGGCTGCCATAAGTGTATTTTACTATTTTAGGGTTATTATGGCAATGTACTTTAAACAAGGAAGCCCCGAAATGAACTCACAAGTAACTTTATACGATAAAGTAATGCTTTTAGTAACTTGTTTGGTAGTACTATTATTGGGTATCGTACCACAGTTTTTTATGTTGCCGGGGTAGGTACATTATTAATTATGCAGCACTAAATATATATTATGCTATTTCAGGTTTGAAGATTTGATTTTGAGGTGAAAAACCTTTTCTCTATTATTATACCCTTTGGGTTCAGGCTATACTCTCAAACTAAGCCATCTGTTTCATTATTTTGAAGAAATAAGAATACTAATATACAATGAATACTTTTGGTTTCAGCCCATATTCTTTTTAGTATTTACTTTGGTAATACCAATTAGACATTGAAAGTGCACCCATAAATATATTTGTAAGATATTCGACCGCATATTGATTCTACGATTTCCGGATTTACATGCTTTTTTATTGTATCTGAAAGCTGTAATTGTAGTGATTCTAATATTTTATGGATATGCATGCTCATTATGCCTTTGATATGTTGCCACATATTTTCTGCTGGATTGAGCTCGGGCAATAAGAGGGGAGGAATAATAAATAAATATTGTCCGGTATTATCAGGGCTTTTGCCTTGTGGAATGCACCATTGTCTAATATTAATATTTTGAATTCTTCTGGTTTTTCTTTTGAGAATTGATTAAGAAACTCTTGAAAAGTATCGCCATTGCATTTAGGCATTTCAAGTAGAAAACTGCTACCCCCTATTGCAGAAAATGCACCAAATAAATATAGGTTCTTGAATTTATGTTGAAATGGGGCTACTTGTTTTACTCCTTTAACAGTTATGACTCTTCGCATTATTGTTAGTATACCAAATCTGCTTTCATATTGAAAATATAGGTATACAACATTGTAACTATCTTTAATTGTATTATATTTAATATATTTTAGGCTATCGGGAAGGTTTTTTTAAAACTGATTCCGCAGTTGGTTCTTTTTTAAAGTGGCTCATTCGAGCAACTTTTGGTTAGCACCAAATTTTCGCCTGACATATTTGTTTATTGCATGATATTCCATCTTAATGTTAAATTCATCTTTAAACCATTGCTGAATTTCAACAAAAGATTTTGACCCTTCGTATGCGTTATTAAGGCGTGCTTCTTGTTTTAAATGCACATCTGTTGTGATTTTGCCCACTTTTCTCCCACCTTTTTTTCTTCTAATAACATATCAATACCCCCGAAATATAATGCTTGCGCCATTGATGAACTGAATTGGTACTAACACACAATGCCAGCGCCAAGGCATCTTTGCTAACAATTACTCCTTAGCAGTATAAGCATCTGAAGTCTATTATGGTAGCACGGGTATTTTTTCTAGAGTGCTTTAATCTCTTTTGAACTCTCCTTACCGTCAACTTTTAGTGTTTTTTGCCATACTTAAAAGTACAACATTAAATTAAAGCATGCAAGAACATTTACATGTTTATTTTAGTTCAATTTAAATGTCTAAATGGTTTAACCCTGAATTTAGAGTATGTTTGGGAATTCTGCAAATGCGAAATGAGGTCTATTATCAAGCATAGGAAATAAAAGGCAACTCATTGTTGGCACTAAAATATTGCTAAATAAGCTAATAAACATTATTTCTGCTCTAAATAAGATTTAGATTTCTTTGTAAGCATTTGTTTTTTTTGTAGAAAAATATCTAATTTTTCTTTTGGGATATGAAGATTATATACTGGTGAAGAATATTTTTTATATACAAAAAGTTCGTAATCTACATTCCACTGTTGCAATTGTTTTTTATCAGCACTTATTTCTTGTGCCAATAAATCAAGAACTATTGGTTCGTTAATAGGAATGATTACCATGTTTTTCATTTCTTCTTCCGTAAATGTTCCCTTTTTTGTTGTAGTTCCAGTTACACCGGCAGTAGGTATTTTAGTTGTGGTAGTACCGGGTTTTTCAAAGTTTTCTACAGGTAAGGGCTCTTCATCTTTACCGAAATTAAAATCAAGCGGCACACTACCCAAATTGATAAACTTACTTAGGTTTTCAAAAATACTTGCTGTTGCAATAAACGCTAATACATGTCCTTGCGTTTCGCGAGGCAGATACTCTTTTATGTCCCAAAAATTATGGCTGCCGGTAAGGTCTATAGCCCTTTGTACAGGTGTTGGCCCACTATTATAAGCAGCTATTACCAATAACCAATCATTGAGTTGGCTATATAACAAATCAAGATATTTTGTTGCTGCATTAGTAGATTTATACCAGTCCGTACGCTCATCTTTTTTACGGTTTACAGTTAATCCCATCATGCGGGCTGTTGTTTCCATTAGTTGCCAAGGGCCAACTGCACCGGCATGAGAAACTGCAGTATGGTTTAATGCAGACTCTATTACAGCAAGGTATTTAAGTTCTTTAGGCATTTTTTTCTGTTCCAGCACATCGTCTATTACAGAAAAGGGAGTAGCACTATTGCTTTGCACACTACTAAGCGTTCTATTATGCAATTCCATGTACTTACGTACAAAATCGTTTACAAAATCTGTTTTTTCACCAAAATAAGACTTCTCGCCTGCAAGTGGTACATGCGAATATCCTTTTGCGGTATCTAATTTAATTTTAGAATTAGCCGGAAGATTGCTTGCAATTAATTGTTTTGATTTCTGAGTAATTTTAGACGAAGTACTACTAACTGTATCTGTTTTTGTTACAGTTGTTGTATTTTGTTGTACGCCTTCATTTGGTATTGGTATATACTTAACTACCGGTTTTTTGTATTGTGCATTCGACTGCGAAAAAACAAACGTATAAAGAATTGCCAATAAAAATAATTTGTATTGCATGAATATCGTTTTTTTATGCGTTTCTTATACACCACATTCAAGATAAATGGGAGCAAAAAATTTAGTAATGATATGATTTATAAGTAGCCGTTAAAACTAATTAGCCATTTTTTACTGTTGAAGAACCGGCAGTTGAATTAGTAGCCTCAATTTTTTCTTTATCCTTTATTCCCGATTCTATATCATTTTTAATGCCGTCTTTAGCTTCATTAAATTCACGAATGCCCTTGCCTAAACCTTTTGCCAATTCAGGTATTTTTTTTCCACCAAATAAAATAACAATTGCCAATAATAACCATATCATGTGTGGCCCAGAAAACAAGTCTAACAACAATGGTTTTATTTCTAATAGTATCATAACAAAATAATTTAAAAATGGAATGCAAAGCTAATCATTTTTGCGTTCCGAATACAATATTTATATCAATTAGTCGTAATTTTAACAGTAGATACTTTTCTGGTAATAGTGTTCCTTTTTTTATATCTTCTTAATATATAATTATTAATTATTCCGGAATTTGCTTATAGCTTCCTGTGTATATTTTCCATTTTTCCAATACTTGCAACATATCATCGGGCAAATTTGACTCAAATTGCATCCATTCGCCTGTTACCGGGTGTGTAAAACCAATTTCTTTTGCATGTAATGCCTGCCTTTGTAGAATACCGAAACAATTATCTATAAATTGTTTATATTTACTAAAAACTGTCCCTTTTACAATTCTGTCGCCACCATAAGTACTATCATTAAACAAAGGATGCCCAATATGTTTCATGTGTACCCTAATTTGGTGTGTTCTACCTGTTTCTAATCGCAATTCTAAAAGGGTTACATAATTAAATCTTTCCAATACTTTATAATGGGTTATGGCTTCTTTTCCATAATCACCATCTGGAAACGCATCCATAATTTTTCTAAAACGTAAATTTCTACCTATATGTGCAATTACAGTACCCTCATTTTCATCAAAATCGCCCCATGCCAATGCTATATAACGCCTATGAACAGTGTGTTTCTTAAATTGTGCTGCTAAGTTAGTCATTGCCGTAGCTGTTTTTGCAATTACAACCAGCCCCGTAGTATCTTTATCTATTCTGTGTACAAGCCCAATTCTGTTTAAGCCATTGGTATCTAATTGCTTTTCTTTAAAATGCCAAGCCAATGCGTTAAGTAAAGTACCCGTTACATTACCACAACCGGGATGCACAACCATACCGGTAGGTTTGTTTACTATAAGCAAAGCATCATCTTCGTAAATAATGTTTAACGGTATATTCTCCGGTAACAGTTCTTCTGTTTCCGACCTACGGGTTTCATAAACTACAATATCATCAAAATGTTTTATTTTATAATTGGGTTTTACGACCATATTATTTACTAAAATAAAACCGCTTTCAATAGCATGCTGAATTTTGTTACGGGTAGCACCTTCAACCCTTGTCATTAAATATTTATCTATTCTAATAGGTACTTGATGTCTTTGTGTATTTATACGCATACGCACCGTAAGCTCTCCTTGCTCTTCGGTACTTTCTTCTTCCGGTTCTTCCTCTTCCCACACATCTTCCACATTGTTTTCATTAAGCATATTGCAAAAATAAGGAGAAAAATATATAAAGTAATTTTCAAAATAATTATTAGATGTAAGTCATTATGGTATTTCAAACTTATGAGAGCTATACTCTATGCCTCCTAATTAAGATTAATATTATAAAAATATGAATTAATGCCATTTTATATCTATTTTAATATTTGAAAATAGATTATGAAATTTACGTAAAATTCAATAAATTTCATAAAGACAGAATAGTTAAAAATTAGTTTTGTATGAAAATCATAACGGTAGAAATAGAAAACCAAAATGGGTATCATCTATTACAAGAGTTAGAAAAACTCAATATTCTACGAATAATTAAAGAAAATGTAGTTGAAAATAAACAAAATTGTCAGACAAATTTAAAGGTGTTTTTACTAAAGAGGAAGCTGAAAGTTTTAATAAGCATACCCAAACAATGAGGAAGGAATGGGATAATACTTAATTGATTGACCGGTATAGTTTATAAAAAAACAATCTAAAAATCGCTTATTATCTTAAATATTCTCTGGGAATATTACCTTTAAACCCAATACTATAATATTAAAACTATGAGTGAAATAATATTCCATTTAGATAATAACGGGAAATTGACAGAATTAAACGAAGCTGCATACATTTCTGAAAATCTGTTGCAACAACTTTTAGCAGATTACCCAAATTTAATTTCAGGTTCGCAAATCAATAGCATAAGACCAAGACGTTGGCTTTTAATCTCAAGAGAATTTAGAGTACCCGATGATACCGATGCTTCCGGTAGGTGGAGTTTAGACCATTTATTTATAGACCAAGACGGCATTCCAACACTTGTTGAAGTAAAAAGAAGCACTGATACAAGAATCAGGAGGGAGGTTGTAGGGCAAATTTTAGACTATGCTGCAAATGCTGTTTCCTATTGGAAAATAGAAGAAATAATACATTCTTTTGAAGAACAATGTAAGGAAGCAGGCAAAGACAGCATTTTAATATTACATGATTTTTTGCAAGGAGAAAACGAAGTTGAAGACTTTTGGGAACAGACAAAAACAAATCTAAAAGCAGGAAAAATAAGAATGCTTATCATTGCAGACATTATTCCAAAGGAGTTGCAACGAATAATTGAGTTTCTAAACGGTCAAATGTCTCCCGCTGAAATCTTAGGACTCGAAATAAAACAATTTATTGGAAAAGACAATATAAAAACACTCGTGCCAAGAGTAATAGGACAAACAACCGTAGCTGATACTATTAAGGGAGTTAACAAAACAAATAATTTTAATTGGACTGAGGAAACCTTTTTTGCAGAATTAGCTGCAAAACGAGGGGCGATTGAAACTGAAATTGCCAAACAAATTTTACACTGGCTACAAGAAAAAAATATTGAGATTTGGTATGGTGAAGGTGCAAAATTAGGTTCTTTAGTTGCCATATTAAAATATGCTAATGTGAAACATTTCATGTTTTCTCTTTGGACAAATGGACCAATAGAAATATCTTTTCAATGGCATAAATACAAACCACCTTTTGATAATGACCAAAAAAGAATTGAATTGCTTAATAAATTAAACAATATAAAAGACGTTAATATACCAATTGAAAAAATATCTGCTCGTCCCAGTATTGCAATATATCTACTTGCAAATAAGATTGAATATCAAAAGTTTATTGATGCTTTTGAATGGTTTATTGACGAAGTAAAAAGTTACAAACCGTAATATTTTAAATACAATCTCCTACCCAAATTTTATATTACAATAAATCCCCTAACATTCCAACTACTTACTTAGTTTTTATGGGTTTGAATAATATAATAACGATAGATAAAGAAATTATGGGAGGATGGCCGGTTTCTACCGGAACACGCGTTCCGGTAGAATCATTATTTGACTATCTTGAAGCGGGAATTTCACTTGATGAATTTATTGAACAGTTTCTGTCAGTTATTCGAAAGCAAGCAATAGCTTTATTAGATGCTGCGAATAAAATAATGACTTCAAAAAACACAAAAACATCTTGATTTGTTATTTTTGCCACCAACTTAAACTCCTTAACTTTGTTTTTCGGTTGCGGTACTGTAACTTGCACCTTTTATTTAATTAATCATTAAACCATAGATTTAATATGCCGTATCTTTTTACATCAGAATCCGTTTCAGAAGGACATCCTGATAAAATAGCAGATCAGATTTCTGATGCACTTGTTGATAATTTCCTTGCTTGGGACCCGCAATCTAAAATAGCTTGCGAAACATTGGTAACTACAGGTTTGGTAGTATTGGCAGGTGAAGTAAAATGTAATACTTACATTGATGTGCAAACAATAGCACGCGATGTAATTAAAAAAATAGGATATACAAAAAGCGAATATAAATTTGAAGCTGAATCTTGTGCAGTTTTAACTGCAATACATGAGCAGTCAGCAGATATTAATCAAGGTGTAGAGCGTGCCAACAAAGAGGACCAAGGCGCCGGCGACCAAGGTATGATGTTTGGTTATGCTACTAACGAAACTGCTAACTATATGCCTCTTGCATTAGATTTAGCTCATAATTTGCTTTTACAATTATCGGCTATCCGTAAAGAAGGCAAAGAAATGACTTATTTACGCCCCGATGCCAAAAGCCAAGTAACGTTAGAATACAGCGATGATAATAAGCCTGTACGCATTGATGCTATTGTAATCTCTACTCAGCACGATGATTTTGATGAAGAAAAAGCAATGCAGGAACTTATTACAAAAGATGTAAAAAATATTCTTATACCTCGCGTTTTATTAAGCTACCCTGAATACAATCACTTATTTAATGAGAACATTAAATACCATATTAATCCTACAGGTAAATTTGTAATTGGTGGGCCACATGGCGATACCGGTCTTACAGGTCGTAAAATTATTGTAGATACTTATGGTGGTAAGGGTGCACACGGCGGTGGTGCATTCTCCGGTAAAGACCCAAGTAAAGTTGATCGTTCTGCTGCTTATGCTACACGCCATATTGCGAAAAATTTAGTTGCAGCAGGTGTTTGTAGCGAAGTTCTTGTACAAGTATCTTATGCTATTGGTGTAGCACAGCCAATGGGTATTTACATAAATACGTATGGTACAGGTAATGTAGGTATGAATGACGGTGAGATTGCTAAAATAGTAGGCGAAGTTTTTGATATGCGTCCTTACTTTATTGAAACAAGATTGAAACTACGCCAACCTATGTATAGCGAAGCTGCTGCTTATGGACACATGGGTAGAATAAGTGAAACTGTAAGCAAAACATTTACTGCTGCTGATGGTAAAACCCAAAACATGGAAGTAGAATTATTTACATGGGAAAAGCTGGACTATGTAACAAGAGTAAAGACTGCTTTTAAAATAGCATAATACATACTGCTTTTATTTTCTTTAAAAGAGCATGGACACTTTAGTTCATGCTCTTTTTTTTTAGCTCTAAACCTGCAATTATGCCCTACCCTTTTTTGGCTGAATTAAAACAAGGAATTACCCATCTTTTTTACCCTGTTTTATGCGAGGGTTGCAAACAACCCTTAGTAGCACCCGAACGCATTTTATGTATTAGTTGCTTATTACAAATGCCCCAAACAAATTACCATAAGCTACGCAATAACGATACTGCTTTATTGTTTGCCGGTAGAATACCTTTTATAAATGCCACTACTTATGCTTGGTTTACAAACGATGGTTTACTGCAACTACTATTACATGGTTTAAAATATAAAGGTAAAAAAGAAATTGGGGTGTTTTTGGGGCAGCAATTTGCATTAAGTCTTTTAGATACCGACTGGATACGTACAATAGACCTAATTATACCTGTGCCGTTACACCCTAAAAAGAAAGCTTTACGAGGCTACAATCAAAGTATGATGATTGCAAACGGAATAAGTAATATACTAAAAAAGCCGGCTACCGAAGATATATTACTAAGAATAAAACATACCGAAAGCCAAACAAATAAAAGCAGAACCGAAAGACTAAAAAATATGGAAGGTGCGTTTAAAATAAATCCGTTAAAAGAACTTAAAAACACACACATATTACTATGCGATGATGTATTAACTACCGGAGCAACATTAGAAGCTTGCGCAAATATATTATTATTGCAGGAAAATATAAAAATAAGTATTGCAACCGTTGGTATTGCTGTTTCTTAACGCTTATATTTGCACTTTTTAATAAAAGGTATTGTTTTTTATACATTGGGATACATATAGCATTGAAAATTTTACTTAACTTGCTACCCGATTTGAAAAAACAATAAAATAAAGAATATTAATTGACTAATACATTATAATAAAATACAATTATGAAGAAACACTTATTGGCATTTTCCTTTTTATTATGTACGATTTCATCGTTTGGTGCAGGTTATCTTATTAATCTGGAAGGGCTAAGACAGGTTGCTATGGGCGGTACAGGTACTGCTTGGCCTTGGGATGCATCAACAATATTTTACAATCCGGGTGGGCTTGTAAGATTAAAAAGCATACAGGCTTATGCAAGTATGTCTATGATAATACCAAGAACTGCATTTGGAGACCCAAATGGTTCGGCTGTTAGCCATAAACAAACGTTTACCCCTTTCAACTTTTATTTTGGCGGACCTATAAAAGAATACAGCCGTTGGGCATTAGGTTTAGGCGTATATACACCGGCAGGTAATGGCTTACAATGGGACAATAATTGGGTTGGTAAATATGTGGTACAAAACACACAATTAAAATGTTTCTTTATACAGCCTACTGTTAGCTTCCGTGTTACAGATTTTTTGGCTGTTGGTGCCGGCTTTGTTTATGGCAATGGTTCTATTGATATGAGTCAAGCACTACCTGTGCAAGATTTATATGGTAATGACGGACAATTAAAAATGCATGGCAATGCGGTTGGCATAGGTTTTAATACCGGTATTCAGTTAAAATTCAGCGATAGAGTACAAATGGGTTTCACATACCGCTCACAGGTTAATATGAATATTGATGGTGGTTCAGCTAAATTTTCTGTGCCTTCTTCCCTTGCTAGTAGTTTTCCTAATACCAGTTTCAGCACACAATTACCTGTTCCCCAGGTTGCATCTTTTGGTTTAGGCGTAAGACCTATTGATGGGCTTACATTGCAATTTGACCTTAATTATACCGGTTGGAATTCTTATGACTCTTTAAGAATCGATTTTGGACAAAATACTGCATTCTTAAAAAACAATCATGCACCTCGTCATTATCAAAATACATTATCGCCCAGATTTGGTGCGAATGTAAAATTAAGCAAAGTAGTATCTATAATGGGTGGTTTTGCCTACGACCCTACACCTGTAACCAATGGTTACGTATCGCCGGACTTACCCGATGCCAACCGTGTTGTTTTAAGTTGCGGGGTAACAGTAAAACCGGCACATCGTATTACATTAATAGCTGCTTTTGAATCTACTACAACCATGAAAAGAGCAGGGTCTTATGATTTTGGAAATTTTAGCGGTACTTATCAAACAATGGCTGTAACACCGGGAATTGGTTTGTATTATAATTTATAATTCTATAAAATACGTAAATAAATGAAGAAGATATATTTTTTTGGTGCCCTTGCCCTTCTGTTTGCAGCTTGTAAACCCAGTGTCAACATTACAGTACCGCCCACAAGCGGTAATGCAGATTTCACTAACTATTTGGCAATAGGTAACTCACTTACAGCAGGTTATTCTGATGGTTGCCTTACGGTATCCGGGCAGTTAAATTCTTACCCTAAGCGATTATTCGACCAATTTAACCAAATACCGCCAAAAGCATTTGGTGCCGTTGGTGGCGGGGCACAAATGCCATTTATACAACCTTTATTGAATGGTGATAATGGTTTTGATACCTCTGTATCGCATAGAAAATTAGTATTGCAATTTGTACACAATTATTGTACTCCAAACGACTCATCTCTTTCCGCTGTTCCTGTTTATCCGTATATAGCAGACCCAAAAGATATGATAAGATATAACTGGACTTACAATACTTATAATAATGGACAAATAAATAATATTGGTGTTCCTGGCATTCGTGTTGCTGATTATCCTGTTGCTAACTATGGCAACCCGATTAATCCGTTTTTTAATATTTTTGCTTATCGTTTTTATCATACACTTACCGAAAGACCAATTGATGAGTTATATTTTAGAATGCATAATTTTGAGCCTACCTTTTTTACAATGTGGTTAGGTTCTAACGATGTTTTGGGCTATGCATTAGCCGGTGGGCAAGGTAATGGTGTAGGTACTGCAATGCCTGTATTAGGTAATTTTTATAATCCTGCCGACATTACTCCTTACAGTGTTTTTACTGCTTGGTACGATTCTGCTTTAGTAGCAGCTTTAAGTACCGGTGCTAAAGGAGCTCTTATAAATATTCCTGATATTACTTCATTACCTTATTTTACTACAATACCATCTAATGGTTTAGTTATTACCCGCCAAACACAAGCCGATTCTTTAAACAGATATTGGCGTAGTACTCTTAATTTAGTTTTTCAATTGGGTGCAAATCAATTTATTATTAAAGACAATTTGGGTAATATTCGCCAATCGGTGCCGGGCGAATTAATTCTCCTTTCTACACCCCAAGATAGTCTTGCATGTGCAGGTTGGGGCGTTACAACACCAATACCACAACAATATGTACTTACAACAGACGAGTTGCAAAATATAAGAGCTAACACCTACAACTTCAACCAGTTTATATACACGGAGGCTTTATTACATCATTTAGCTTATGTAGATATGAATGCCTATTTACAAACCGTAGCTACAGGAGTTACTTTTAATGGTATTACCTATAATGCGAATTTCATTTCAGGTGGTGCATTTTCTTTAGATGGTGTGCATCCTACACAAAGAGGCTATGCTATTATAGCAAACAAAATAATTAGTACTATTAACGATTACTATTCGTCAACAGTAGCTCTTATAGATGTAAATCAATTTCATGGTGTATTATTTCCATAAATAATAGTTTTACGGCATATAAACAAAAAACCGCTCTTTTTATATAAAGAGCGGTTTTTTTATGTGTATAATAACTTACAATATGGTATAAAACAATAAACCACCCTTAAATAAGGATGGTTTATTATAAATTACTTAAAACTAATTAAGCAATAATTATTTTTTCTCAGCTGGTTTTGCTGCATCAGCTGGTTTAGCAGCAGAGTCAACTTTAGCTTGTGGAGCAGCCGGAGTGTCCATTTTAGCTGGAGCAGCCGGAGGAGGAGGAGGTGTAGCAGTAGTTGTAGAATCACCTCCTTTTTTATCACCAGCGCCAGCGCCGCATGAAGTTGCGAAAATACCTAATGTCAAAGCGAAAATGCTTAATTTTACTAATTTCATAAAAATTATTTTTTTAGTTGGTTATGCATGTTTATACTCGATTTAGAAAAAGGTAACCCAAAAAATAAAAAATATTTTTAAAAACTGTTTAAAGTCATTTTTTTACTTCAAAATATAGACTAAAAGAAATCAATAGTACCAATTTCGGATTGTATAATCTTGTAGGCTCTGAGAACTAACATTACGATCTCTTAGCTTTGGGTTGTAAAATAAAGGCAGACAAAAGGTAGCACCTTGGAACCCTTTACACATAAAATTTATGATGGTGGTACATAGCCACTGCTCTTGTAAGTCAAATTTTAGGTTTATAGGCTATCATAAATATATGGCTATTTTACCTGTGTGCATTTTAGCTATCACTATTTATTTTTATAATCAAAAAGCTGTAATAAATTATTTTAATCCATTAATTAATACTATTAAATAAGAGATAATTTCAATTGAAGACATTAATGAATAAGTGCAAATCTTAAAAATTGGAAAACTTATTAAATTGTAATTGTAGTTTTACAATTACAATTTAATAAGAAAAAAATTGAATTATCTACCTTTCTATACTGAAATTCGCTCTAATTATCCAATTCCAATTTACCTCAGCAAAGTTATATTACCTTGTTTGTGTTCTCTTTCTCCGTCTTTAAAGGTAGCGTCTATAAGGTAAATATAAACACCTTCGGGCTGGGCTACATCATTATAATTACCGTCCCAACCTCTGCCTTCTATATTATTACTTTCAAATATTAATTGTCCCCAGCGGTTATAAATTTGCATTTTAAAAGTAAGCAACCCTTTAGCCATAAGTGGTCGCGGTATAAAGAAATCATTGATACCATCACCATTAGGCGAGAATACATTGGGTATATCTAAATAACAATCGTTGTTAACTACAATTGTATCAGTAGTGCTGCAACCATCTACAGATACGGTAACATAATATTCACCGGGCTCTACAACCGGTATGTAAGGTGTTGTAGCACCGGTATTCCAAAGCCAATGTGCTATTGGGTTCGCTTCATTTGTTTTGTCGCCAATAACCATGCCATTGCTTCCCGGGCAAATAGTAGTGTCGCCACCTAAATAGACAGAAGGATGACCATACACTCTTATTTCTCTACTGGCACTGGTATCGGGGCAGGCACGATAAAGAGCCTTTACAGTAACAATAAAGTTCCCCGCACTATTATACCCGTGTTCTACAGGGTTTACATTTTGTATAGCTGTACCGTCTCCAAATGTCCAGATAACACCTGTATTGCCAATACTTGTATAAATGCCTTTAAGTGTAAGGTATGTACCCTCGCAGATAACACTATCAGTAGTGTTAATACTGATAGAACTTATAGAATCTACAGAAAAAGGCATGACAGCCGTATCATGACAAGGAATATAATTGGTTACAATTAATTTCACATCATAAATACCCGTATTATGATAGGTGTGCGAAGTATTCAGATTTGTATCGGTAGCACCATCACCAAAAGACCATACATATCTTAAAAGTGTACCTAAAGATGTATTTGTAAATGTAATTAATGTACCGGTACATGCAAAACTATCGGGAGCAGCATTGAAACTAGCTCGTATCAAATTGTTTAACGAGAACGATTCTTTTATGCTGTCATAACATTTTGTATTGGTAATGGTAAGATTTACGGTATAAGTACCCGGTAAATAATAGATATGAGAAGGATTTGTTTCCGTAGAATTGGTACCATCACCAAAAGTCCATACATAGCTTAGGTCTGATGCAGGCATAGATGTATTTGTGAAATTAACGGTATCACCATTACAACCTAAATGAATATTAAAGTTGTAACCCGGTATAATAGGCGGTGCAACTAAAGTTACAGGTCCTAAGGTGTTAGAAACACATATACCGGCTGTATGCACAATAAAATCAGCATAAGTGCCCTCGCATAAGCCTGTAAGCACAATGGTGCTGTCTAAGCCTATTACACGTATTACCGGTGCTTGTGCCACACCGTTAAAAGTATAGTTTAAAGTATCGTTTTGTCCTGGGTAAAGACCATGTAATGTTGCAGTGCCATCGCAAAAACCACACTTGGTAGGGTTGGTATAAGTTAGTGAACGCACTGCAAAAGGGGGTACTGTAAGGTCAACAGGGCCCAAAGAATTAGAAACACAAATACCGGCTGTTTTGGCAATAAAATTAGCATAAGTACCTTGGCATAATCCACTTAATATAACCATACTATCTGCCGGTATTAATTGTATTATGGGGGCTTGTGCTATACCGTCTTTGGTAAAGTTTATGGTATCTAATTGTCCGGGATGAATGCCGTAAATAGTAATAGACCCATTACAAATACCGCAATAAACCGGATTAACCGAACTTAAAGCACGTATGGTAAATGGTGGCACGGTAAGGTCAACAGGTCCTAAAGTATTTGATACGCATACACCGGCTGTTCTGGCAATAAAATTAGCATAAGTGCCGGCACACAAACCGGTTAAATGTATGGTACTATCCACACCAATTAATTGTACAATTGGTGGCTGTGCAATACCACCTATAGTATAAGAAATACTATCTATTTCGCCCGGATGCAAGCCAAATAAGGTAATTGAACCATTACAAATACCGCAATAATCAGGGTTGGTACTGGTTAAAGCTCGCATTGTAAACGGTGGTACTGTAAGTGTTACAGGCCCTAAGGCATTAGAAACACAAACACCTGAATTGCGAGCAATGAAATTGTCGTAAGTGCCTGCACATAAACCGGTAAGATGTACCAAGCTATCTGCACCCACCGTAACTACTAACGGCGGCTGTGCTACACCCCCCAATGTATAAGTTATGCTGTCTGTTTCGCCCGGATGAACACCATAAATGGTAATTGTGCCATTACAGATACCGCAATAGTCGGGGTTGGTGTGGCTAAGTGCTCTTATGGTAAACGGTGGTACAGTAAGCGTTACAGGTCCTAAGGTATTAGAAACGCACACACCGGCAGTATGTGCTACAAAATTAGCATAAGTACCTGCACATAAACCTGTAATAACTACCTGACTGTCTGTTGGTATTAATTGCACTATTGGTGGTTGTGCTACACCACCCAATGTATAAAAGATACTGTCCGTTTGACCCGGGTGTAAACCGTATAAGGTAATTGTACCATTACAAATACCACAATAATCAGGATTGGTATGGCTTAACGCACGCATTGTAAATGCAGGAGCAGTAAGTGTTACCGGACCTAATGTGTTTGAGGTGCAACCACCACTTGCATGCGCAATAAAATTGGCATAAGTGCCAGCACATAAGCCGGTAATATGTATTAAACTGTCTGAACCTACCAATTGCACAACAGGTGTTTGTGCTACGCCACCCTTAGTATAAGTAATGGTATCGGTAGCACCCGGATGTAGCCCATATAAGGTGATAGTACCATTACAAATACCACAATAATCAGGATTGGTACTTGTTAATGTACGCATTGTAAAAGGTGGTACTGTAAGTATAACAGGTCCTAAAATATTAGATACACATGTACCGGCAGTTTTAGCTCTGAAATTAGTGTAAGTTCCTGCACATAAGCCGGTAATCGTTACCATACTGTCTGATGGTATGGTTAGAATAACAGGAGGTTGTGAAATACCGCCATACATATAATTAATGGTATCTAACTGGCCGGGGTGTAAACCATACAATGTGATTGTACCGTTACAAATACCGCAAAAATCGGGGTTGGTAGAACTGAATGCTCTCATTGTAAAAGAAGGAGGAGCAAGTGAAACAGGCCCTAAGGTATTAGAAACACAAATACCGTCTGTTTTTGCTATAAAAGCTGCATAAGTACCAGCACATAAGCCCGTAAGAGTTATCATACTATCGCTGCCTATGGTATGAACTACAGGTGCTTGCAATACACCGCCTAAGGTATAGGTTAGGGTATCTGTTTGTCCGGGATGCAAGCCATATAAAGTAATAGAACCATCGCAAAAACCACACCAACTGGGGTTTACATCACTAATGGCACGCATTGTAAATGGTGGATTAACTAAAGTAAACGGTCCCACAGTTGTTGAAATACAATTGCCATAAGTAGCGGTTATTGCACTGTATGTGCCAGCCGGCAAGGAGCTTAATGTTACTGTACTGTCTATTGCTACAGTTACTATTCTGGGTGTTTGCAGCACACCGTTATAAATATATTTTATGGTATCTATTGTACCCGGGTATAAATGGTGCAGTGTAATAGTGCCATCGTTAAAACCACAATAGGTAGGCGATGTATAGGTACCTGAAAGTATAATGGTAGATGGATTGGCTATTGTTAAAGTGGTATAAGCCGTGCAACCACCGGCACCACTGTTAAATACTGTAAATGTATAGGTGCCCGGTGGCAAATTATCATTAATAGCACTCACTAAGCCGGTATAAGTTTGTATGGTATCGCCGGGTGCGGCAGAAACCTTAACAGTCCAAGGGCTAATACCTCCTGATGGCACTATGTGTACTACTGCATCAGTTAAACAAGTAGCAGGGGTAATTATGGCAGCGGTAATAGCCGGTGGTGGTATGATTGTTACGGTATAGGCTAATGTTTGTGTGCCGGATAACGGGCAATTATTGTCTGTATAAGTAACAAAAAAGGTATATACACCCGGAGTAACTCCGGTAGAAGTCCAACTGAAAGTGCAGTGCGGCGTGGGTGTTCCGTTGCCTGTGGTCGTAAATGTAGAACCGGTAGGCAGCCCGGCTGTAGTAACTGTAATATTGTTAGATGTTGTAACTTCGGTAGGGTTAATATGAATTGCAAAAGCACCTGTACCTGCACATATATGAAAATGGGTATTATCGTCAATAGTACCGCTGCTTGCACCCGTTAAGCCACCTGTCGGTGGGGTATTGGTACAGGTAAGTACTAAAAATGTCATTTCTCTTTGGCTTGTGCCTACTAAAGTACCTGCCCTATGTTCTTCTACATTGTAAACTACCAATGCCCTTTGTGTGGCGTTAGGGTAAAAAGATATTTGCCCCGTTAATTGGTCGAATGAAAAAGAAGAAGTAGCTAAGGGTGCTGTTGGAGTATATGGTGAAATATAACTTACTGCCGATGTGCTGATAGCGCAACTTGCACCAATACTTGTACCTCCTGGACCCCAACCGGAAACTAAATAAAAAGATAAACTATCTCCGTCTGGGTCTAAAGCACCCGGATTATAATTGTCGCTATCGTCTAAGCAGAAAAAAGGTGTAGGAACAACAGATAAGATTGGGCTTGAATTATGCGAAGTGGTATTGTTTAAGGTATCTACCAATTGCATACCTGTACCCGGACTTATATTGGTTATTGCAGCAGACCTACCCGCACCGGCAGCACTTGCACCTAAATAGCCTTTAAAAACGAAACGCCAAACGCTGGATGTATGTGGTAAGGTATAGTTACCTGTATAAACAAATTTCTTTATACCCGGTATCGTATAAGAGGTGTTGGTGCATTGTGTAAGGCTAATATCAGCAGGGCAAACGGGTGTGATTTCTAATCCCGTTGAAGGTGCTTGTATTACTAAATTTAGGGAGCCGATAGAAGTATTACCATCAAAAACGCAAATTTCAGGTACAGCAGAAGGCAAAGTAGAAAATGCAGATGATGCTGCAGGTCCGCAATCTCCGTATATAGCTAATGTAATTTTATAGGTGTTGCCGCTTACCCAGGTATAAAACAAATCTGCACCCACAATATGAGATGCAAATACATTTGTGTTTACCATTAGTACTAAAAACAAAATAGGCAGACACTTAAAAAAATAATATTTATGTTTCATAAATAATATACATTGTAAAATTCAAGTGATAAGTGCTATAAAACAAGATAGTTTTTTTAGACTATATGATTATACAAAAGTAAAAAGCAGGGCTAAAATTAATAAAATTGCCATTCATTACAAAATATATTTTTTATTTAACGCATAAAGTCAATATTTATTTTTTTT
>CAIYTT010000165.1 GCA_903929195.1 uncultured Bacteroidota bacterium | reverse complement strand
TTATTTAATATTTTAAAAAATATATTTATTTAATTTGTTTGTAATATCAATTTGTAATTGTTTTTCAATACAAACAAAGTATCGTATTTTTGTAATAAATAGAAATCTTATGGCATCAGCTTTAAAAACAGACGTAAGAAATAAAGTAAAGAAATACATAGATACCGCAGACGACACTACGGTAAAAATGATATATGCAATGCTAAAAGTACAAAAAACCCAAGCATTAGCTGTAGATAAGTTTGAAATAGATGAAATAGACAGACGTATTGAAGAATACGAACAGGGAAAAGTTATACCGGTTACGTTTGAGCAAATTGAGCAAAACATTTTAAATAGGTTTGAACAAAGTAAGCAATCATCAAAATGAAATATATTGAATATAAATTAGATTATCATGCAGATGTTGAAAACGATATATACGAATCTTTTTTATGGTATGAAATGCAAGAAGAAGGCTTAGGGAAAAAACTCATAGCAAATATTAAACAAAAAATAGCTCAAATTGTTGCTATGCCTGAGGCATACAGTGTAAAATCAAAGAAACAATATAGAGAAGCTATAGTTGAAAAGTTTCCATTTACGATTACTTATAAAATATTTGCAAAAAAGAATACTCTTTTTATTAGTTCCATTCATCATCAATCGAAAGACCCGGATAAAAAGTATAGATAGTTTAGTTGAAACCCAAGATTTAGCTTCCTTTTTTCGTCAATACATACAGTGCATCAGTATGTGTTTTATTAATAATAATAAAATCCACAAAGTTTTTAACATGGTTATAATTGGGTATTGGGCTAAACCTGATTGGAGTACCATTAATACCGCTTAGAAACATTATATTTGCACAACTTTATTTTTTAAAACAAATATGGATACTACTAACGAAGAACAATTACCACAGGATAGCAACGAAACAAATAAGATAATACAGGTAAACATTGAGGAACAAATGAAAACCGCCTACATAGATTACTCTATGTCGGTAATTGTAGGTAGAGCATTACCCGATGTTCGTGATGGTTTAAAGCCCGTGCATCGCAGAGTATTATTTGCTATGCATGAATTAGGTAATACGTTTAATAAGCCTTATAAAAAATGTGCCCGTATTGTGGGCGAGGTATTAGGTAAATACCACCCCCATGGCGATGTATCGGTATATGATGCAATTGTGCGTATGGCACAGCCTTGGAGTATGAGGTATATGATGGTTGACGGACAAGGTAACTTTGGTAGTGCAGATGGCGATAATCCGGCTGCAATGCGTTATACCGAAGCCCGTATGCAGAAATTGGGTGAGTCTATTATTGAAGATTTAGAAAAAGAAACAGTTGATTTTACACTTAACTTTGACGATACTTTACAAGAACCTACTGTATTACCCTCTCGTATTCCTCAGTTATTAGTAAACGGTTCTTCGGGTATTGCAGTTGGTATGGCTACCAACATGATGCCACACAATCTTACAGAGGTTATTGACGGTTGCTTAGCATATATTGATAATAGAGATATTACAATAGATGAGCTGATGAAATATGTAAAAGCACCCGATTTCCCTACTGCCGGTATCATTTACGGTATTGAAGGTATAAAGCAAGGTATGCATACCGGTAGAGGCAGGGTTGTATTACGTGGTCGTGTAACTATTGAAAACACAAAAAGCGGTAAAGAAATGATTGTGATTACGGAAGTACCTTACCAGGTAAACCGTGATGCATTAACAGAAAAAATAGGGCATTTAGTAAATAGCAAAGTAATAGATGGTATTACACACGTTGCTAACGAATCGAATAAAGACGGTACCCGTATCGTAGTAGAACTTAGAAGAGATGTTGTAGCACAAGTAATTATCAATCAACTATATAAGTACAGTGAGTTACAAACTTCTTATGGTATTAATAATGTAGCTTTAGTTAATGGTCGCCCACGAACTCTTAATCTTAAAGACCTTATTTCAGAATTTGTTGCTTTCCGCCACGAAGTGGTAACTCGCCGCACACAATATGAATTAAGAGAAGCAAAAAAACGAGCCCATATTTTAGAAGGTTATCTTATAGCCCTCGACCATCTGGATGAAGTAATTGCTTTAATTCGTGGTTCAAAAAACCCGGAGATAGCAAAAGAGGGATTGATTACCAATTTCGGTATGACCGAAATACAGGCAAAAGCTGTTTTGGAACTTAGGTTGCAAAGGCTTACCGGTATGGAAATAGACAAAATTGTTGAAGAACATGCGGAGCTAATGAAACTTATTTCCAGACTTGAAGAAATTTTGGGTAATGAAAGTATCCGTTTCCAAATAATAAAAGATGAATTGCTCGAGGTACAGAAAAAATATGGTGATGCCCGCAGAAGCGAAATTCTTTATTTGGCTGACGAAATGAGCATTGAAGACCTAATTGAAAAAGAAGATGTTGTTATTACCATGTCGCATTTAGGTTATATAAAGCGTACCTCGTTAGACGAATATCGTTCGCAACGCAGAGGCGGCAGAGGTTCTATGGCAGGAAAAACAAGAGATGCAGACTATATTGAACATTTGTTTGTAGCCTCTACACACCACACTTTAATCTTTTTTACAGAAAAGGGTCGCTGTTTTTGGCTTAAAGTTTACGAAATTCCGGAGGGTGATAAAAACGGTAGAGGACGTGCAATTCAGAATATGATTCAAATACCGCCCGATGACAAAATACGCACAGTAATTGATGTTCCTAAATTAGATGATGAAGAATTTATTAATTCGCATTTTGTAGTGTTATGTACCAAGAAAGGCATAATAAAGAAAACAAAATTAGTTGACTTTAGCCGTCCGAGGTCAAATGGTATTATTGCTATTACAATTGAAGAAGGCGACCAGTTATTAGATGTATCTTTAACAATGGAAGGATATTATATTATGATGGCGGTTAAGTCGGGAAGGGCAATTTGTTTTCCGGAAGAAAAGGTTCGTCCTACCGGTCGTGGTGCAATTGGCGTTTTTGGCATAGAACTTGATGAGAACAATGATGAGGTAATAGGTATGATTTGTGTTGCGGGTAACGACTTATCGAAACAAATACTTGTAGTATCAGAAAGAGGATTAGGAAAACGTACACCATTCTTTACTCCGGCTAAAGAAATTGCTGAAGGTGAAGATGAGGCTTCTAACATGGTTGAAATTGCCGATGAAGAAGGTAATATGCAGAAATATATTATTTCTTATAGAATAACCAATAGAGGTGGTAAAGGGGTAAAAACAATTAATATTACAGAGAAAACGGGTGCATTAGTTGGCTTGCTTGGTGTAATTGAAAAAGACGATTTAATGATTACATGCGAATCGGGTGTTACTATTAGAATGAAAGTTGCAAATATCAGAGAAGCAGGTAGAGCCACACAAGGCGTTAAATTAATAAATATTGATGAGGGCGACCATATTGCAGCCATAGCAAGAATTGCAGAACAAGAAGATGACAGCGAAGAAATAAAACCGGAAATAAGTGAAGAAAAAAATGAACAAGATGAATCACCAATTGTTCCGGCAGAATAAAATAATAATAAATAAATAATTTATATAATTTCACACAACATTAAAAAAATGAAAAAAACAATATTAATAGTAGCAACTCTAAGTATTTTCAATTCTGTATTTGCACAAGAATTAGTAGTTGAGTCTGCATTATCGGCAGTAAAGCAAAATAACTACGATGAAGCTAAAATGGATATAGATAAAGCCATGTTGTTTCCGGGTACAAAAGACAAACCGAAAGCAATATTTGCTAAGGCAAAAATCTATTATCAAATGCAATTGGCAAAAGCACCCAAATATATAGAGTCAAATCCATATAGGGAGGCTGCAAGTGCCATTTTTCATCTATCGGAAGTAAAGCCGGATTATGAAAAACCTACAGTTGACCAATGGATTATGCAAATAGCTATATGGTATTATAACGATGCTGTAAACGGTTTTAATAATAAAAAAGATGCCGATAGTAGAGTTTGGATGGAAAATGTAATAAAGTTAAGAGAACTGGAAGGCGGAAAAAGATATGAGAAATTTGCTCTTAAACCTATGTTAGATACCATTGCTGCAAGAGCTAATATGTCAATTGCTTCCTCTTATATGATAGATACCAACTTTGCAGCAGCAATACCTTATTTATTACGTGGTAAAACAAACCCAATAACTAAAAATGCAAACATTTATAATAACCTTATTGAATGTTATAGCAGAACAAAAAATGATAAGTCTTTATTAGAAACAATAGATGAAGGTCGCAAGGCTTTTCCGGATGATAAACTTTTAATGAATAATGAAATCAATTATTATGCAAGTACAGGTAAAATGGATGAATTAATTAAGAAATTAGAAGATGCGACTCTAAAGCAACCTAATGATTCTGAATTATTTTACTTTTTAGCTACTAAATATTTAGAAATAGCCATACCACAATCCGGCACAAAACCGGAGAACTCTGCACAACTTCTTGTAAAATCTGAAGACGCCTATCAAAAAGCTATAAAATTAGCACCTGAAAACCCGTCTTATAATTATAATTATGGTTTATTGTTTTGCAGGCAAGGTATAGATAAAAATGAAAAAATGAATGAAGTTGCTGATAGAATGAATGATAAAAAAAGTAAAAACTTAAAAGAAGACGAAAAAATTTATCAACAATTAAAAACTAGTAGAGATGAATTTTTAAATAAAAGTTTACCTTTCTTTGAAAAGTCTTATAATAAATTATCTGCAAATTCTAACTTAAAAGATAATGACAAATCTACATATAAAAATTTGCTTACAGCGTTAAAAGTAACTTATACATTATTAAATAAAACAGAAAAATATAAAGAAGTAAAAGAAAAATTAGATGATTTAAATAAATAATTATTTGCTTTTTACCTACATCTTTCAACAGTTTATAAAATTGAGATAGAAATAGAGTTCTATCTCAATTTTATGTTTATATAATTTCTTAATTTTAACCCATGAAAAGATTTACATACATCCTAATTATTTTATTTCTTTCAAATACGATTGTTGCACAAGAAAAAAATATTACTTCTGCAATGGAAGCTCTCGGTAAAAAAAATTATGATGAGGCAAAAAACAATATTGATGATGCTATAAAAAATGCAGAAACAAAAGATAAGCCCAAAACACTATATACAAAAATTAGAGTATATGACCAGTTGCAAAATCAAGAAAAATATAAATACTCTAATCCATATAGAGATGAAACACAAGCCTTATTAAAACTTGCTGAAATAAATCCGGATTATGAAAAAACAGCAACAGACCAATATTTAATAAGGTGTGCTTTTCTTTATTTTAATGACGGTGTGAAATCTTATAACGATAAAAATTTCAAAGAAGCATCTGATTTAATGAAATATACTGTAAAGATTCATAATTTAAGTAATGGTAAGAGATTTGAAAACTATCCTAATAAACTTTTTGATACAATTGCAGCAGAAGCAAAATTAGCACGAGGTAACAGTGCTTATAACTTACTTAATTACGAAGATGCCATTACATTCTTACTTGATGCAAAAAGTAATGCGATTACCAAATCAGCATCTGTTTATGAATGCCTTATTGATGCATATTCTAAATTAAGTGATTCTACAAATATGTATGCTACCATACAAGAAGCAAGAAAAATTTATCCTGAAGATTTAAATTTAAAAAACTATGAAATGAAATATTATCTCACTTTCGGTAAAAGAGAAGAGCAATTAAAGAAAATGGAAGATGCAGCCAAAAAAGACCCCACTAATGCCGAACTAATGTATAATATAGCTACAACCTATTATAACATGACGGATGCTAAAAACTTTAAAAAATCAGCCAATACTGCCGACATATTGCAAAAAGTGGAAGATTATTATAAAAAAGCTCTAAAATTAGCACCTGAAAATGCTGAAATTAATTATAATTATGGTGTTTATTTTTTCAATCAAGCCAATGAATATAACGACCAATTAGTAGCAATAAAAGGAAATTCCGATGAGAATATGAAAAAATTTGATGAACTGAAAACCAAAAGAGATAATTTATTTTCAAAATCTGTAACCTACTTAGAAAAAGCTTATACTATTTATGCTGCAAAAGAAAATTTAAGTACCGAAAATAAAACAAATTTCAAATCGACAGCCTATTCTTTATGGCAAATATATGGTACGCAAAACAAAACCGATAAATCGAAAGAAATGAAAAGCAAATATGATTCGTTGTGAAAGTGAGGAACTATATTAATTAATTTTCTTTTACAATCGGCAATTCTATATATGTAGCATATTCTTTATTATGATAAATATTTTGAGTTGATTTTATAAAATCACTCTGTTTTGCAAAGAAAATATTGGGTACATACTGTTGTGGGTTTCTGTCGAAAATAGGAAACCAAGAACTTTGTATTTGTACCATTATCTTGTGTCCTTTCTTAAAAACATGATTTATTTGTTTCAAGCTAAATTTATACTCCTCTACCCTACCCGGAATTATAGCCTCCGGTGTTATAAACGATTTATTAAATCTGCCTCTAAAAATATCTGCTGCAATTATTAGCTCATATTGACTTAGCGACAATTTCTTTTTATACATATCAGGATATACATCAATAAGCTTTACAACCCAATCAATATCTGAACCGGAAATGCTTGCAAATAAATGAGGTATAACCTCACCTGTAACTGTTATATCTTCATCAAGCGTATCTGTGCTATAGCTTAATACATCAGGTCTATGTTCTACAAATCGTTGGTCTTCCAATAACCATGTTTCCCAGTCAGAACTATCTGAATAAGTGATTTGTATAGGTCTATTGCGGTAAAGAATAGGGTTATCAGGGTCGCTAATATAAGAATCAAATACATTTTTATTTGTATTTGGCTTTTCAAAAGTTAGTTTTTTATTTTCATTTACAAATAATTTTGTCGCTACTGCTTCTTTATAGGGCCAAGAATCATATTTTTTCCAAACATTAGAACCCGTTTGGAAACATTCAGCCTCAGTAAACTTGCCTGAACCTTTTCCTTTTAACCAAAAATCGAACCAATCTTTTTGTATTTGTTTAAAATCGTCTGCTGTGTTTCTTTCCATATTATAATCTCCAATAGTACTTGCATTCGTATCTGCCCATTGCCCATGATACCAAGGTCCTAAAACTAAAAAATTATAATTATGAATATCATATTTCTCCATTTTTTCATACAATTCTTGCGGGCCACTCCTATTTTCCTGGTCCCAATAACCACCTACATGTAAAATAGGAATAAAGGGAGTATCAGAGTAATTTACAGGTGCTTTTTTAGACCAATAATCATCATAATTAGGATGTATGGTAAAGTCATTCCAAGTAGGAATTTGTTTTTTAAAATATTTTTTATTAACATTTGACAAAGGTCCTAACTCAAGATACCAATCGAATAAATCGTACTTATTAAAATTAAAAACGGTATCACCCTTAGTAGCTTCTTCGCCATACGAATATTCAAAACCAAAAGAAAGTCTGAATGCACCATTATGGAAATAGTCATCACCTAAAAAAAAATCGGCAACAGTACCTTGTGGGGATACTGCTTTTAGTGCCGGGTGCGGTTTTATAGCACTTATTAAAGCTAATTCACCCGGATAAGAAATGCCTAACTGCCCTACCTTCCCATTCGTATTTAAATTAGCTAAAAGCCATTCTATTAAATCATAATTATCAGTTGCCTCATCAATTACACTTATATTATATTTTTCAAGAGGAGCTTCCATAAAAAATTCCCCTTCGCTTTTTTGTTTACCTCTTATATTTTGATATACAAATATGTAACCATCTTTAGCCATATTAGCTATATAAGGGTCTTTTGCAGGGTTAAGAACACCAATATTCCAATCAACATAAGGAGACCTCATAATTATTACCGGAAGAGGTTCTGAAATGCTATCCGGAACATAGATGCGTGTAAATAGCTTTATTCCATCTCTCATAGGTACCATAATCTCTTTTTTGGTATAATGAATGCTGTCTGTAGTTTTACAAAAAGCCCTATATGAAGTAAAAAACAATATTATGATTATTATCTTATGGAATAGTTTCAAAAAAAATCGCATGTTAATTATATGTGGGATATAGAACTATATTAAAATAAAAAACTTAAATCCATTTATAAAATAAAATAGATTTAAGTTTAGGTAAATTGAAATTATATGTTTCCTATTAATTTTTTTAAATAAACACCATAACCACTTTTAAAATAGATAGCAGCTAATTTTTCCATTTGTTCGTCTGAAATCCATTTATTTCTATATGCAATTTCTTCAATACAACCTATTTTAAGACCTTGTCTTTTCTCAATAACCTCAATAAAAGCACCGGCTTCCATCAAGGAATCAAATGTACCTGTATCAAGCCAAGCAGTACCTCGGTCTAATATTCCTACTTCCAATTTTTGATTTTCTAAATATACTTTATTCACATCTGTAATTTCTAATTCGCCTCTGTGCGAAGGTTTTATAGATTTTGCAATTGATACTACATGATTATCGTAAAAATACAAACCGGGTACAGCATAATGAGATTTAGGATGTGTTGGCTTTTCTTCAATGCTTATGGCTTTATTTTTTTTATCAAATTCAACTACACCATATCTTTCCGGGTCATTTACTTGATAAGCAAAAACGACAGCCCCATCCGGATTCACCTTGTTTCTTAACAAAGTACCCATACCCGAACCATAAAAAATATTATCGCCAAGCACTAATGCAACAGAATCATTGCCAATAAAATCGGCACCTAAAATAAATGCCTGTGCTAATCCTTCCGGTTTAGGTTGCACTACATATTCAAATCTACACCCAATTTGACTACCATCACCTAATAATTTTTTAAAAGCTGCTTGGTCATCAGGAGTTGTAATAATTAATATTTCGTTTATCCCTGCCAACATTAAAGTAGATAAAGGATAATATATCATCGGTTTATCAAAAACCGGCATTAGCTGTTTACTTACTGATATTGTAAGTGGATATAAACGTGTACCGGAACCGCCTGCTAAAATAATACCTTTCATTAGTTGTGTATATATTGATTTGAATAATATTTTTGATAATCACCAGAAGTTACATGTTTCAACCATAAGTCATTTGTTAGATACCAATCTATTGTTTTGGTCAAACCTTCTTCAAATGTTACCGATGGTTCCCAACCTAGTTCATTTTTAATTTTATTTGCATCAATTGCATATCTGCGGTCATGTCCGGGTCTATCTTTAATATATGTAATTAATTTTTCGCTTTCGCCCGCTTCCCTACCTAACATCTCGTCCATTTTTATACAAAGCAACTTAATTAATTCAATGTTTTGCCATTCATTAAAACCACCAATATTATAAGTTTCACCTTGTTTACCTTTATGATAAACCATATCTATAGCTCTAGCATGGTCAACAACATACAACCAATCTCTTGTATATTTTCCGTCTCCATATACAGGTAACGACTTATTGGTTTTAATGTTATTGATAAATAAAGGAATCAATTTTTCCGGAAATTGATTAGGCCCATAATTATTAGAACAATTAGTGATTACAAAGGGCAAGTGGTATGTATTGCCATAAGCACGAACTAAGTGGTCTGATGCAGCTTTAGATGCAGAATATGGAGACTGTGGGTCATAAGGAGTTGTTTCTAAAAAGAAGCCGGTACTGCCTAATGAACCATAAACCTCATCGGTAGAAACATGATAAAAAAGTTTTCCATCATATTTACCATCCCAATTTTTTCGGGCAGCATTTAATAAATTTGCTGTACCCATTACATTTGTTTGAATAAATGCATTTGGGTCTGCAATTGATCTATCTACATGGCTTTCGGCTGCTAAGTGTATTACAGAATCAAAATTATATTTTTCAAAAAGCTGATACATCTCTTCTCCATTTGTAATATCTGCTTTTACAAATGTATAATTTGTCTCATTTTCAATATCTTTCAGATTTTCTAAATTACCAGCGTAAGTAAGAGTATCTAAATTTACAATTTTATAATCAGGATATTTCTGTACAAATAGCCTTACAACGTGTGAACCTATAAAACCGGCACCACCTGTTATGAGAATTGTTTTTTTCATGGGGTGAAAATAGCTTTTTATTTTTAAATGATTAGCTATATTATGAAATAAAATTTATAATAAAAAAAATATAAAGTATTTAAAACCACTTACTAAAAATGGTTTTGTCAAACCAAATTCTTATTTTTTTTTTGGATTTATATATTTAACAAGCACTTCTTCCAACTGGTCCGAATTAGTGGAATTAACAATATCAGACATGAAATTTGCATAATTTTCTACAATTCTCATGTCCGATGTAAATTCTTTTTTACTTTGTTGCATCTCACTGATTATCTTAAATGAATAAAATAAAGTATTACTGTAATTAGCATTGTGTATATTATCAAAAATATACACAATATCATTACATGTAGAAAAATAAGATTTTGTATCGGGACTTATAAATGCGTTTGAAGCTATTAAATTAAAATTCATGTCTAAGAATTTTAAGTAATTTTCTTTTTTACCTTTTCCATTATTAGAATTTAAAAACTCTTGCATATTTGTAAGTTGCTCTAATACCGCATTTACAATTGGTTCTATGCTATTTATAACTGCACTATCTGTTGTTATTTTAGTAATACTATCGTTCGATTTACTGTTTTTTCCATTTTGCTGGAAATTAAATTTAAAATACTCATTGAAAAACTTCTTATCTCTTTGATAAATCATACCAATAAAATATTTCTTTTCATTGTTTTTAAATTGGTTCAATTGCTCAAATGAAATCCATAAATCAGATACTTTCTTATTTGTTGCATCTGTAGTATCTCTTAATGCTGTTTGTATAATATTTAAACCATGCAGAGCCATAATGACTTTATCTTTTACAGATTGTTGCTTATGGTCATATATATTTGGATTAAAAAACTTTTGGTCTAAAAAATTAATTAATGTTACCGGATTATAGCCATTAGAAATTCTATTTATTGTTTCGTAAGAAATCTTTAATGGAAAATAATAATCACTATTTTTTATTGCTGTTACATGTTTCGTTCTTAAAAAACTCATTTCACTATCAGGTATGGTAGTAGATGGATTATCAATATAGGATAGCATATTATCAAAAGTATTTTTCAAATCCTCATTAAATACCTTTTTATATGCATTTCCTAAATCCGGAAATTTCACAAGCTCTTCATACTTTAGTTTTTTACTCGTATTGGGAAATAAAATTTGCATTTCCCTAATTTGAGTAGTCGCATTTTTAAATTCGTTCATGAACCTTACTGTTTGAGGTTCTTTATATACAGTACCATTATAATATTTAGCAGCACCGTCATTTAAGTTTGTTTCTAATTGTGGGTTAGATGATATTGTTTTAAATGAAGGTAATGTTGAAGTTAATACATGAGCCGGTGTGGTTGTAATATCTAAATCGAATAATAATTGAATTTTACATGTTTGGCTGTATTTTTCAAATGCAGATAAAATTAAATTAAAATCTATTTGTGTATTTATATTTTGAGAAAATGGATGTTTTAGAAAGGTATCTAAATTATTTAATTGTATTTTTTCTGCTTTAGTATAATTTATTACATTTATTATTTCACTATCTTTAATTTTTTCCATATTAATTACTTTATCTAATAATAAAGTATCAATACTATTTAAATAAATAGCACCATAAAATGCATTCTGTGCAAAAGCTGATTGTATTATTACAAAAAAAATGCTTAAAGCAATTATTTTCTTCATTATTCAATAATTTTCACCTCAATATTAATACACAATAGACCAATATTTTTAAAGTTTCAAGAAATTAACAAGATATTTCTAACATTAAAATCAATAAAATGTTAGAAAACAAAACAATTGAGTAAGCGTTTATTTTAACTTCAAGTTAGAATTATCATCAAAATAATCTTTCCATATATTAAGCATCAGGTTATTTTCAGGATTTTCTTGTTCATATTTAATTAAAGATTCTTTTACATCCTTGTATTTTACCCAAATACAGGGTGCTGTAGTTCTAAAAGTTCCATCATCTCCATAAATGTCTTTCATAGGTGCAATTCCTAAAATTTGAATAACTGTTTTACCCATGTTTTTATCATATGTCCATTCTTCATAAATTTTATAATCCTTAATATCGGAATAGTCAAAATCAGTATGGGTAATTTTTATTGTGTACATATCTGAAATTGGGTCATATACTTTAATTGAATCCATTTTTCCATTCACAATATCCATAATATATTTTTTTGTAACCATTTTAGTAAACGGTTCTTCATTTGGCATATAAGCAACAATTTTACCTGTTCGTACTAAATCAAATATCAAATTGGCTAAATTCAATTGATTTGGTATCGGTTTTAACCGTTTTTTTGTATAATCTATCGTATCTTTTATACTTATAGTTCTATAAACATTTCGCTTCCACACGGTCGCTGAATTTTCAGCATTGGAACTTGTAGATGTTTGAGCATCCAAATTTGCAAAAAACAATACAAACATGGCAACTAATGCCGCTTTCAATTGATTTTTTTTCATAATTTTATCTGTTTTAATTTTATAAAAAACACCTCTACTCTACTCTAAACACAGGATACTGTAAAAACCCTGTTTCCATATATTCAGAATTTCTGTAAACGAAATCTAATTGCATTGCTGCACTGTTTGCAAAAAGTGAATCTGTCCTTTTTGCTTCTAATAATTTTTTAAGTTCTTTATTGTTTTCAAGAATTTCAGCCGCTCTGTCTTCAAAAACATAATCGCTGAAATATTCTTTTTGTTGCAATATACCATCAAAAAAATTCCATGCAAAAAAGGCGTCCGGTGCTGTTGGCTCTAACGTTTCAACTATATATCTATTTACTTCCTGATTCAACCTAACAATATAATCGCCTTTTCTAAATTTTTTTATAATTGTATTGGCTGTAACTTTTACATTTTTATGTAAATAGTGGCTTTCATATGGTTTAGATACTGTTTCATAATTATCAATATGATAGCAGGTAACAGATATTGTGGTATCCTTTTTTAATGTATCAACATATACATCATTTACATGCAATTTATTGATTATATTATCCCAATTTGCCGGAATTATATATGCTTTAGGTGCTATTACTGTTTTATTGGGAATAAAATGATTATAAAAAGGCACATTCTTTGTATAAGGTTTATTTCGGTCGTAAAATAATCTGAGCATGTTAGAAACTTGACTTGGCTTATACACCGCTTCGTAACCACTAAACAAAACACTATCTGCAACATTTGTATCTACCTCCCAATCCAATGGATACAATTTATTCGTTACTATTCTATTCTTGTCTTTTGCACGAACACTTTTTATTTCTTGGGCATTGGTTGAAGCACAATATATAAAGCTTAGCATCAATTCATAAGTAGCCATCACTCTATCTTTAAATGGTTTAAGCATGTGCGTTTCGGGTACATAAGCTAATGTTTGAAACAATGCAGCATAACCGCTTGAAAAACGAGGCAGGTCATAAAATTCTCGCCAACCTTTATCCGGTGTATTATCAAAATCATTTACATAAGGAATTAAATCATAACCTTTTTGTTTCATATCTTTATAAAGTAATGGTGTAAAAACATTCTGTATATAGTCTCCACAAAAACCACCCAATTTATTATGTTGGGTAGCTAATAAAGTCATTATATGCTGGTAATCTGCCCCATCACTAACATGATTATCAATAAAAATATCGGGGTCTAAATGTCTCATCAAGCCTTGCAAGGCAGCAGTCTCTTTAGCATCTTGTTTTATAAAATCTCTATTTAAATCAAGATTTTGTGCATTTGCTCTAAAACCATAGCTCTCCGGTCCATTTTGATTAGTTCGGCTCGTGTTGTTTCTATTTAATGCACCACCAATGTTATAAACAGGTATTATAGCAAGTGTTATATTATCAGGTATTTTCACTTTACCGCTTGCTACATTTCTAATAAGCATCATACAAGCATCTACTCCATCTGGCTCTCCTGCATGTATATCATTATTAATTAGTATAGTAATATTATTGTTTTTTTTACCTGCTTTTGAAAAATAGACCACATTCAAATCATAGCCACCATCACATTTACCAATTGTATCTATACTTATTGTTCTATATTTATTTGCAAGATGCCTATAAAAACCAATAGCTTCATTATAAGTTGCAGACTTTATACCATGCGATTTTTCAAAAGTTGTTAAAAAAGAAGTATCAACAAATTGGGCATGTAACTGTCCAAAATTAAAAGTAAATAGTATGAAAAATAATATTACGTATTTCATTAAAAAAATAAAATTTAAACAAAGATATTAGGAATTGTGTAAACTAACGAAAATAGTAAACATGTTTAATAATAAATAAAAATATGCATATAGAAATCCATTTTTAATTATCTTCACTATCTTTTATGAAACTCAAATATCAGTCAATCATATTATTGTTTGCTATTGGAATTGTAGCTTTTTTATTTTATATTAGAATAAATAAAGAACAAGACGAAACCGATAAATTAAGTAAAGGCTTATCGGGTTTAGAAAAAATGATTCCAATTAATGGTAATATTACTATTAAATTAGTAAATACAAAAGTTGAATTATGGTGTTGGGCAAGGTACTTATTTGCACCGAGATATATAGCAAGTAAAACAAATAACTATGATTCTGTTTTAACAATTGGGACACTAAACCTTAAAGACAGCCTTATGAATGTATATAATACTAACCGGAAAATAATTTGGCAAAATAGTGATGACCAATATTGTTATTTTTTAAGTTGTAAACAATAATAATATATCTAAATAATGGATAAAACGAGCAGACTAATAGTTTCAATTGGTGTTTTTTTGGGTATAATAAGTTGTATTTATTTTATTTGTCTTTTTTTAAAGTTACCTCAATTACTATTGTTTGTGTTTGCAGTAGTAGCTTTATTTACTACCTATCTATATATTTTTAAAGAAAATGATACGTTCAATCAACCCAATCAATTTTCAAGATTTCATTATTTATTATTTAGTATATGTATATTTATATTAGCTCAAAATTGTTACAATCTGGCATTAAAACATGGGCAATGGGATGCATGGGCAATCTGGAACTACCATGCAAAATTTTTACAAGACCCTGAAAACTGGAAAAAATTATTTCAAAGTACCGAATGCGACCATCCAGATTACCCTTTATTTTTACCTGCAACAATTGCGTTTTTTTCTAATTTAGTTCCTAAAAACCTACTACTTCTTTTTCCTTTTATACTTAGTTTACTATTTACATTTTTAATACCTTACCTTATTTACAGTCAATTGGTTATAAAAAATAAATTAATAGCATTGCTTGTTTTTTATCTTTTTTGTCAAGACCTGTTTTTTATAACACGAGGTGTATCTCAATATGCTGATACCCCATTGGCATTCTTTTTTTTAGCCGCAATTGTATGTATGGAATATGCAGATAGAAATAGAAAATATACAGCACTTGCTGCTGTTTGCATTGGCTTCTGTATCTGGACAAAAAACGAAGGTTCTATATTAGCATTTATTTTTGTATTATTTTATGCTAATAAATTCTTTAATTCTCGTACTATTTTCTACACAATTGGTGGTTTCATTCTTCCGCTTGTTGTTCTACTATTATTTAAAACTGCATGTACAACAAGTAATGATATGCTTGCTGCACAAAATATAAATTCATATAAAAGACTTTTTATAAAAGAAGGCTATGTAATGATTTATGATTCATTTATAAAAAATATAAATGAACATTTTTACTACTTAAAAGTCGGAATTTTCATTTATTTGATAGTATGTATTTTTCAAAAGAGAATGCCGGATAAAAAAGTATTTCTGCTATTGTCTTGTACTATAGCATACTGTATCTTGTATTTATTTTCTCCTTATGGTTTAGATTGGCATTTAGAAACCTCTCAAAACAGGCTTATGCACCAACTTATGCCTGCATGGGTATATGTTATTGCATTAAAATTTTGTGGAAGTAAGGATAATATGGAATTTAAAAATATAAAAATGAATATAAGTATATTTTAAAATGCAATTACTAAAATCTACAAAAAATACTTATTTCTTTTCCAAAATAGGTTTAATAATTTCAGAGTCTATAATTTTACTGAATTTTGTAGCACCTGAAATTTTTAAATGGTCATTATCCATAAAATCTTCTATTGTAAATCGATTATCAGTAAAATAATCATAAATATAATATTTGTATGTTTTCTGTTTTTCAAATAAAATATTTTTTTTCAATTCTAAATAATTATTATTGCAATAATCAGAATAAGTATGAAAAACAGGTGTAGTTAATACAACAATATTAATATTTCTTTTTTTTAATTCTTTTAAAATATCTTCAAAATCATTTACTATATATTGCAATTTGCTGGAATCAAAGCTTTTTTCTTGTTCCCTAACGTGCTTTTTACCCGAACTGTCTGAAATATATTTTAAGGGATTAAAATTATCAAAATGCGAAAAACCCGATTTTTCCATATTTGAATCAATATCAATTTTAAAACCTAATCTTACAATATTTACTAATTCACTATAAGAATAAATAGAAGTAATTGAAAAGCGTCTTATATCAAGTAAAGGCAAATTTGGGTTTTCAATATTAAAATAATGTAAATAAAAAAAATCTCGGTCTAAATCATTCTCTGTTGTAAGATTTTCAGCTAAAAAAGTAGGATAACTAATAGTTATAATAACTATCTTTAGCTTTGGCATTTTATCAATGTATTTAAATAATATTCTCTTATCATAATATAAAGACTGTGATTCAATTGCTAAATTAAAACCGTGTGCAGAAAAACAAGAGGGATTAATATCATATAAACCGTGTGAAGAGCCTAAATTTAAAATTTCAATTTTATTTAAGTTATATTCAAGATATGTTTTTTTCTTATTAAAACGATTAGGTATGTTTTTTATTTTATATTCAAAACATACATATATTACAAGTAGAGGAAATAAGAAAATAAATAGATTTAAAAAAAGCTTTTTCATTCTTAAAATTGAAAATAAATAAAAGGACTTTGTACATTTTTTTGTAACGTAGCACATACAACTGCAAAAACACCTATATAATATAATCCCCACCTAATGTAAACCGGTTTTTTATTATATGTTTCGCTGAATTTGAACTTCAAATTTATATATTGTGCTATTAATAAGAAAATAATTAATCCAAAACTTGGGAGTAATATATTTATTATTCCTGGTAGATTTAAAAATGCTATTTTTTTTGTCTTAAATATAATTCCTATTTCTTTTGGAATCAACATTATTTTATTTAATATTACTAAAGCTTCATGAACATTTTTAGCTCTAAAAAATACCCAACAAATAGATATAAATCCGAAAGTAAGTATTTTGCTAATTGTATTATTTATTGAAATAGGAAGTTTTCGAAAAGCTTTCACTCTCCATTCTTTTGTGAAATATTCATATACTAACGCTAATCCATTTAGCAATCCGCATATTATAAATTTCCATCCTGCTCCATGCCACAATCCACTTAAAAAAAAAGTTAATAATAAACCTATTGCAATAGCAATTTTTCCATATTTTCGTAATGAATATATTATTGGGTTAAATAAATAATCATAAAACCAGGTAGTAAGAGAAATATGCCATTTTCGCCAAAACTCAGTTACTGTTTTGCTTGAAAATGGATGATCAAAATTTATCATTAATTTAAAACCCATTACTCGTGCAGTACCAATTGCAATATCAGAATACCCTGAAAAATCACAATAAATTTCAAATGCAAAAAATATTGCTGCAATTGCCATCATAATACCTGAACAATCTTTGGGATTATCGAAACAAGGTTTTATAACTAATGCTAAATTATCTGCTATAACTACTTTTTTTACAAGTCCCCAAAGTATTAATCTTAATCCCTTTACAACATCATCATATACAACATTATGCTTTTCGTAAAATTGATATAATAAATTTTGTGGTCGTTCAATTGGTCCTGCAACTAATTGCGGATAAAACATTACATATAAAGAGTATATTCCAAAATGTCGTTCAGCTTTTTGATTACCCCTATAAACCTCAATTGTATAACTCATTGCCTGGAATGTATGAAATGACAAGCCAATTGGTAAAATGATATTTAAGTATGGAATAACTGATTTAGAATGAAAGAATAATAACAGTTCGTTTGAATTTTCAATAAAAAAGTTATAATATTTAAAAAAACAAAGTACACCTAAATTTGCAACAATACTCATTATTAAAAATTTCTTTCTAGTATTTCCTTGTGCATTTTCAATCATTATACCTGCTATATAATCTATAATTATTGTAAAAAACAATATAAGAATATACTTAGGAACAAATACCATGTAAAAAAAGCAACTAGCAGCCAATAAATGAAACCAACGAAATTTATGAGGTAAGAGAAAATATATTATTGTAACAAAAGGAAAAAATAATAAAAAATAAAATGAGTTAAAAAGCATTTCTTGCTAAATATTTTAGTACAAATGTAGTAAAATATTTAAAAAATTGAAGGTATTGCCCAATAATAAGACATTATGTTTTATTTTACAGTGTAAAATAAAACATATGTATAAATAAACAAATTCTCCCATACGATGCCGTATGGGAGAATTATATAAAAAAACATTTAATTACTCTTGTCTGGCATCTATATTATTGAGTCCGAAATAATATACACCGGGTGTATCGGGATAAAAACCTGAAATTTGTACGTTTTTACCATTTGTAATTGCTGCTTGTAGGTCATTTATAGATTTTACTACTTGATTATTGACACCTGTAATTATAAAACCTTTATGCATTTGTGTTTGGTTTGCAATTGCACCTTTATTTATTTCTGTAACTACCAAACCACCTGCTACCTGATATTTATGCTTTTCAGCATCATTAAGTGGTCTAAAATTAGCACCAAGTAATTTTGTGTTACTTTCAGGTTTAATTATATCGGTTGTGCCATTTAAGTTGGTAAGTTTTACTGATACATTATGCGTTGTTCCATTACGCAAATAAGTAACACTAATATTATCGCCAGGTTGATAACGTGCTATTTGTTCCTGAATTTCCGGTTGCGAATTAACCGGTTCTCCATTAATATTTGTTATTAAATCGCCTCTTTTAATACCAGCCTTGGTTGCAGCCCCATTTTCTAAAACATCTGTTACATATACACCTGCATCGGGTAATCTATCTAACCCAAGTGCTTCCATTTGGTCTTGCGATATATTACCCCTGTCAAGGTATTGAATACCTAAATAAGCTCTTTGTACGCTACCGTATTTTTTTAAATCACTTACTGCTTTTTGTACAATATTTGCAGGTATTGCATAAGAATAGCCTGCATAAGAACCTGTTGGAGAAGCAATAGCAGAATTAATACCTATTAATTGTCCGGAAGTATTTACTAAAGCACCTCCGCTATTACCCGGATTAACAGCTGCGTCTGTTTGTATAAAGGATTCTATTGCTGTAGATTGTTTATTTACACCTATAGAGCGCCCTTTGGCACTAATAATACCTGCAGTTACTGTTGCATCTAATGAAAGTGGATAGCCAACTGCCAATACCCATTGCCCTAATTTAGCCTCATCAGAATTTCCAAATTCCATAAATGGAAGTGGCTTATTTTCCTCAACTTTAAGCAAGGCAATATCTGTAGCCGGGTCTGTACCAATTACTTTTGCTTGGGCAGTATGCCTGTCATTATAGGTAACAGTAACTTCGTTAGCCTCCGCAATAACATGATTATTTGTTACTATATATCCATCAGGAGAAATAATAACCCCGGAACCCGAACCCATTTGGGAAGGAATATAATATTGACGGGGACCAAACATCTGGCTGAAAATATCATTTGCATTATTATCAACAACTGTACGTGCATGTGTAGTTGTTTTTATATGCACAACTGCTTGTATTGATGATTCTGCAGCATTTTCAAAATTTAATGTTGCTGATTTGCCTGCTACATCACCTGCATAATTAGTGTAATTAACCGGTAATTGCCCCTTATTGTTTCCAAAATTAAAATAGGAGCTAGGTTTCCTAAAATGGTCTGTAATAAATAATGTAAGAATCGATGTGGTCATTGCAGTAAGAATGACAGAAAAAAGTCTGAATTTCATAGAATAAATACATTTTTTTGGTTCACAATAACTAACACAAAAATACTACCAATATTATTAATAGTAATGTTAAAAGGAAGCATTAAAATGTGAAATTATTTTTAAAATACATTAGTTATTTTGTGCCTATATATCCCCATTCTTTTAACCAAGTTGTTACTTTTTCCTTATAGTCGCCTTGTATAATAATATATCCGTCTTTAATACTACCACCGGCACCACATTTTGTTTTTATTTGTTTTGCAAGCAGTTCCATATCTTCATTTGTACCTATAAAACAATCTATTAGTGTTACTACTTTTCCAGCTCTTTGTTTTGTATCTATTTTTACTTTTAGTTTCTGTTTTTCTTTTGGTAACGTTTCTAATGCTTCCCGTTCGGGATAATCGTTAAAATATTCTTTATTTGTAGAGTATGCCAATCCGTCAGGTCTTGCACTGTTTTTTTTAGACATGTTTTATAAATATATTTTTTGCACCATAAAGATAGGCAGTGAATTTATAAACGCAATAATTTATTATTCTAAAAACCATAAAAAGGGTTTTCATTGTTCTTGATGAAACCAAGCCCAAACTATTCTTGCTTTAGATGCTCCTATTACTTTAGTTAATTCTCTTTCGGTTAAGGTTTTAATATTTTTTACCGACCTGAAATTTTGCAACAGTTCCGTAGCAGTTTTTTCACCTATTCCCTGTATCGTATCAAGTTCATTTTTTATTGTTCCTTTGCTGCGAGTAGCTCTATGAAATGTAATGCCGAAGCGGTGTACCTCATCTCTTATACGTCTTAATAATAGTAGAGATTCACTGTCAAAAGGTAACTGAAGTGGTTCACTGTCGCCAGGAAAAAATAATGATTCTTCTCTTTTTGCTAATCCTACTAAGGTAAGTTTTCCTGTAAGCCCTAATTTTTCTATACTTTCCATGGCAGCACTTAGTTGACCTTTGCCACCATCAATAATAACAAGTTGAGGTAATGGTAGGTTTTCATCTTTAAGTCTTTTATATCTACGAAACACTATTTCTGCCATAGAAGCAAAATCATTAATGCCATCCACTGTTTTTATATGAAAATGCCGATATTCTTTTTTAAAAGGCAAAGCATTTTTAAAACAAACCATAGCAGCTACAGGATAGGAACCTTGAAAATTAGAATTATCAAAACATTCAATATGTAGTGGTATTTCAGGCAATTGCATATCTTTTTGCAATTGCATTAATATTTTATTATTCGTTTCTTTACTCGTTTCCCCTATTAATAAAGTGCCTTTTTTCCGCACTTCGTCCATGAAAACCGTGGCATTTTTAATAGCTAAATCAAGTAAACTTTTTTTGTCTCCTGCTTTTGGAACTGTAACCTTTATTTGTGTATCAATTACATCTACAACAATTGGTGCAACAATTTCTAATGCATTACTGCCAAAAGACTCTCTTAATTCAATTAATGCTAAAGATAAAATGTTACGATCTTCTTCATCTTCAATTTTCTTTTTTATTTGTAATGTTTTTGTATGTATAATGCTGCCTTTACTCACCATCATATAATTCACATAAAAATTGTCGGTATCACTAATAATACAAGCAACATCCAAATTTTCCATTTTAGGATTCACAATTGTTGATTTGCTTTGATAGCCTTGTAAAAGTTCAATTTTATTTTTTACTATTTGTGCTTTTTCAAATTTTAATTTTTTTGCATACTCGGTCATTTCCTCTTTTAAATGTTTTAAAACATCATGCAGATTTCCTTTTAAAATATGTCTTACTTGCGTTAAACTATCTATATAATCATCTTCGGTTTGAAATCCCTGACAAGGCCCTTTACAGTTACCTATATGATATTCTAAACAAACATTAAATTTACCGCTTGCAATATTTCTTTGTGTTAATTTTAATGAACAAGAGCGTAAGGGAATACTTTGTTTTATTATTTCAAGTAATTCTTTAGCTCTTCCAAGCCCGGTAAATGGACCTAAATATTCAGAGCCATCTTTTATAAGCCTCCGTGTAAAGAATACTCTTGGGAAATGCTCTTTTTTTATTACAATATAGGGGTAGGTTTTATCATCTTTTAAAACAATATTAAATTTGGGTTGATAATGTTTTATTAAAGAATTTTCCAGTAAAAATGCATCATGTTCTGTATCTGTTATAGTAAAATCTATGGAATGTATAAGACTAACTAACTTTTTAGTTTTATAATTATCTACATTTTTATTAAAGTAAGATGTAACTCTTTTTCTAAGGTCTTTTGCTTTTCCTACATAAAGTAATTCTTTATTTTCATCATAATATTTATAGCAAGAAGGACTGGTTAGGAAGTATCGGGTTAAAAGAGTTAAATACAAATACATTAAGGCGGCCCTAAAGCCAGGAGAACTGATTGAGATTGACGTGAAGTACGTGCCGCAAAAGCTTAATGAAATGAGGTATTATCAGTA
>CAIYTT010000164.1 GCA_903929195.1 uncultured Bacteroidota bacterium | reverse complement strand
TTTCAATAAAATAAAAAATACATTTAATATATTATTTCAATAATTACTACAAAGGTAATACATAATATATTCTTTTGCAAATCTAATTTACAGACAATATTTTTATCATATACTAATTAACAGAAAAGAAAACAATTTACTTTTTCATTATCTCAACAATGTTAGGTTACCTTGATGATGTTCGTGTCTTCCATCTTTAAATACACCATCTATTAAATAGATATATACGCCTTCCGGTTGGTCAACATCATTCAATCTTCCGTCCCACCCTCTTCCGTCTAATGTTGTTGTTTCAAATATCAATTGTCCCCACCGGTTGTAGATGTCCATTTTAAATTGGGTTAATCCACTTGTAAGATATTGACGAGGATAAAAATAATCATTAATACCATCTCCATTAGGTGTAAATACATTGGGTGTTGACATATAACAATCATTACTTACCGTAACAGAATCTGTAGCTGTGCAACCATCAATTGTAACAGTAGCTATATAGATACCGGGTTGGGTTACCATTATTGCAGCTGTTTTATTACCTGTATTCCAATCCCAGCTTGCATTGGCATTAGCTGCATTCATATTATCTATTAATCCAAATGCTTCACCACCGGGGCAAATAGAGGTATCCTGACCTAAATTAATATGCGGTTGTGTATAGACTCTTATATTTCTGCTTGTGCCGGTATCTCTACATACTCTGTAATGTGCTATGATACTTACAGTATAAAGTCCGGCTGCTTGATAACCATAAACCAATGGATTCATCGCTTCTTTTAAGTCTCCATTTCCTAGATTCCAGCTTACACCTGTATTGCCGATTGTAGAATATAAGCCTTTAAGCGTAATATAAGTACCTTCACAAATAACAGAATCAGACAGTACTAATTGTATCGGACTTATAGTATCTACATTTACTATTTGTGTATAAACAGATTGACAAGGTACAAAATCGGTTTCTTGTAGTGTAACCGTATAAATACCTGTATGAGCATAATTATGATTCGGATTGATTAATGTAGAAGTAGCACCATCTCCAAAACTCCATACATAGGTTGGTAATGTGCCAACGGAATTATTTGTAAATGTATCGGTTTGGTTTTGGCATATTTCTGTATGTGTTTCCGTAAATGATGCTTGTATAGGGTGCAACAAATTTATTATTGCTTTACTGCTGTCTATACAAGAAGCACTGCTCGACATTAATTTTACGGTATCAATAGCTTGCATGGTATAAATATGTATTGGGTTAGTACTTAAAGAAGAAGAACCGTCTCCAAAACTCCATAGATAATTCATAGTTCCTGTTGATGTATTTGTAAATACAACTGTATCTGCTTTACAACCGTATTTTACAGTATATGAAAAACCGGAAGTTACATTGTTAAATACAGTTATTGAAACCGGAACACGGTCGCTCTCGCAACCTAAAACAGTTTGTGTTGCCCAAATAGTATAAGTACCCGGTGTAGATGTGTTCATAGTAGGCGAAACAGGGCTACCAACACCACCGGTAGCGGCGGTGTACCACAAAATACCCGTTCCCGAAACAATAGTAAATGGCACAAAAGCTTGTCCGGGACAGTAATTATCCGGTACATCTGTAATTACCGGTGTAACAGGTTTCGGATTAACAGTAACTGTAAATGGAGCTCTGGCACTTGTGCAACCGGAATCGCTTTGTGTAGCATAAAAAGTATAAGTACCCGGTATGGATGTGTTGATGGTAGGCGGTGCAAGTGTGCCTGTACCACCTGCAGCAGTTAAATACCACAAAATAGCTGCTCCCGCAGCAGTTGGCGGTATGTATGTGTCGTATTGGCAATAAACGCTTGTGCCTGTTATTATAGGTGCAGCCGGCGTTACATGTACAGTAACCGTAATGGAGTCTCTTAAACTTTCGCAACCTAAAATAGTTTGTGTTGCCCAAAAAGTGTAAGTACCACCAATTGATGTGTTTACTAAAGGTGCAGAAGAAGAACCCACACCACCTGTACCGGTAGTGTACCATAATATGCTTCCTGTTGTGCCACTAACCGTAAAAGGAACAAATGTTTCGCCTGTGCAATAGGTTGTTATGCCGCTAATAACCGGTGTAGGTGGTACAGGTGCAAGAATTACATGTGTAATTGCGGTGTCTTTACAACCGTTCCAATTGGCAATAACGGTATAAAAACCGGTATCTGATGCCGTCATACCGGCTATTGTAGGGTTTTGCAAGGTAGAACTAAATCCTGCCGGCCCACTCCACGAAAATGTTTCACCGGTAGAATCCGGGTTTGCAAATAAATCAAGTGTGTTACCCGAACCGGTACATATTGGCGAGTTGCTACTTGCTGCTAAAACAGGTGTTGGCTTTATTATTAAAGTAGTATGTGCTGTGTCTGTGCCATTTACAATAAGTGTATAAGTGCCTGAATCTGCATAAGTAATATTAGGTCTTATTGGGCTTCGTAAACTGCTTGTAAATCCTGCCGGTCCTGTCCATGAATAAGTTGTTCCGGTGCTGTCGGGTGTAGTAAGTCTTAGTGTATCGCCCAAGCAAAGAGGTCCGTTATTAGATGCTGTAATACCACAACCTGTTGATAACACAGCAAACTGAAAAGTGAATGTATTACCGTTCCATAAGCCGTTTGTTGCTACTCTGCAAGAATTAATGCCACACTGAATAATATCTAACTGGCCACCGCCACCCGAACCGGCATCAAACATACAAACTAAAACACCACCTATTATTGGTTCGGCAGGTTGTGCACACGTACCCGGCCAAGCAGTATAATTGGCTGTTGTAAGTGTAAATGGCGAACCATTTATCCAGATAGTATCTATTTCACTGGTACCGCCTATATAATCCATAGCCGTTATGTATATTCTTACCGCATTAACGGGGCTTGAAAAAGCAAAATCATAATACCCGGGACCTGTTTCACCTATCCAATAAGGGTTTACGCCACACCAAGGTATAGTAGTACCCATATAACTGGTTACAGTTACATTCGTACTGCCGTATAGTACCGTACCCGATAAATTTGTTACTGTTGTATATTGTGCATCCGCTACTGCCGCTAAAAATAGCATTGGCAATAGAAGAAGATAGATTTTTTTCAAAAGTAGATTTTTCATAAACCGGGAAAAATTGAGATTGAAATTACATATATTTATTCTAAAAACAAAATATTTATTGAAAAATTATAATTATTTAATAAACTAAGACAGCCATTTTTAAAATAAGGTTGGAAATCAGTCTAGAATATATTTTATACATGCACTATGAAAACTATCAATTGCTATATTTTTTATCTAAAAATTAATATTTATCCACAATTCACATTATTTAAAAATAAATAAATGATTTGAATCAAACTTATTGTTAAAAATATACGTCTTTATGAATAATTATGCTTATTTTTAAATTTTTAAAAGAAAGTTTATGAAAATATTTACTTGCAAAAGCCTATTAATAGTATTTTTTACTATCATTACATTATCTGTAAAAGCACTTACTGCGGGTTTTACTGTAGATAATGCTTCCGGCTGCTCGCCATTAGTAGTGCATTTTCATAATACTTCCTCAGGTGCCACCAGCTACTCTTGGGATTTAGGCAATGGTACTACATCATTTGCCGACAGTTGTTCGGGTAGTTACCTGATAGCCGGCACTTATACCGTTACCCTTACGGCTTATGGTGCTGGAGGTGCTACTTCTGTTCATACAATGGTAATTACGGTATATCCGTCTCCAACCGTTTCTTTTTATGCTTCCGATACAAGTGTTTGTCCCGGAACACCCGTTACATTTACAAGCACTACGGTTGCAGGTGTTGCCGGCCCACTAACTTATGTTTGGAGTTTTGGAGATGGTACTACAAGCACATCCTCATCGCCTACACATACCTACCCCGGACCGGGCTATTATACAGTTACATTATTTGCTACCAATTCTACCGGGTGTCATGGTTCGTTAACTATGTCGTCCTACATACATGTTACTACACCGCCTGCTGCTACATTTAGTGCTGCAACAACCTTCTTTTGTCATGCACCGGGTGTAGCCGTTTTTAGCAGCTTTGTTACCGGTACTCCGGGTTATACGTATGCTTGGAGTTTTGGAGACGGCAATACATCAACTGCAGCAAATCCTACTAATTCTTATAGCACATTCGGTACTTACACCGTAAGTTTAATTGTTACCGATGGTAATGGTTGCAAGGACACTATAACACGGCCGAATTATATTACAGTCAATCATTTAACGGCTGCTTTTTCTGCACCTACAACTGCGTGTATGTACCAAGCTGTTATGTTTCATAATCACAGTTCTACACATACCTCAAGTACATGGAGTTTTGGCGACGGTGGTACGTCATGGTTAGATTCTGTTGCATACATTTATCATGCAGCAGGAACCTATAATGTACGTTTAATAGTTGCAGACGGGCCATGTGCCGACACAGTGATACATACAATTACTATTTTGCCCCAACCCACTTCTACATTTACTTGTACCCCTACCGAACCCTGCCCTGCACCTGTAGCGGTAACCTATATAGGCACAGTACCGGGTGGCTCTTCGGTGGCATGGGCTTTTGGTGATGGGCATACCGGTAGCGGTACAACATCTACAAATACATATAGCCTTAATGGTGTTTATAATGTAAGAATGATTGTTACAGACGTAAACGGATGTATTGATACCGTATATCACACGGAAACGATATATAACTTGCGAGCAAACATGATTGATACACCATCAGCCGGTTGTGTTCCTTTAACAGTTCATTTTAGTCAGTTTGTTTATACAACAATTCCTTCAGGCACAGCAACTACTTACCCATATCCTATCTCTTCTTATGCTTGGACCTTTGGAGATGGCAGCACCGGTGCCGGTGCTACCCCCGTACATACTTATACTGCTGCCGGTACTTATTTTGTTTATTGTACAATAACTACCTCTAATGGCTGTACGGTAACAGATACGGGTACTATACATGTGGGTACACCACCGATTGCAAATTTTTATGCTACCCCTACACACGAATGTTTTCACAATAATTCTATTCAGTTTATAAGTACATCTACAGGCACCATAACCGACTACAAATGGACGTATGGAGATGGAGGAATTGACAGTTGTGCTTGCCCAACACCTACACACCACTATCCCTTGCCGGGTATTTTTACTGTAACTTTAATAGTGTATAACAATGGATGTCCAAGTGCTCCGTTTACAATCTCGAATTACATTACAATAGATTCACCAAAATCTGTTATCCGTTTCAGCCCTATTTGTGTACCGCCAACTACTGTAAACTTTGTGGATTCGGCATCTATAGGGGCAACTTGGCATGAGTGGTATTTTGGAGACGGCACTTCTAGTACTGCAAACAATCCTACACATAATTACCCTGCATTAGGTATCTATACCGTAACGTTGGTAACCTATAATTCCAGAAGCGGATGTAGAGATACCGCTACGGCATCAGTAAATTTATTTAAACCACTACCTCATTTTACAGCCAGCGATACCCAAATTTGCAAATATGGATACACTGTGTTTACACCAACTGTAACCGGTGGCACTGCAGCCGGGTATTATTGGTTTGTAAATGGTGTTTATATGGAAGATACAACTGCAATATATGGAGATACTTTTTATGTTCCCGGGATATATACTATCAGCTTAGTTATTTTAGACTCTCACGGTTGTTTTGATACCGTTACAAGAACCAATTATATTACTGTAGGTAAACCTGCTGATAGCTTTAGTGCAACACCGGTTAGCGGTTGTTGGCCACTAACTGTTACCTTTACCGACCATACTACCGATGTTACCGGACTTACACTTACCGGCTACCAATGGGCTTTTGGCGATGGTACCTCTACCACAACTACCTCTACCACAACGGTACATACTTATACGGCAGCAGGTACTTATGGAGTTACAGAAATAGTAACAGATAATATTGGGTGCAAAGACACGCTCTTGCGAACACCGTTAATTACTGTTTATAGACCCCATGCCATTTTTACCGCAAGTAATACTACGCCTTGTAGAAATATTCCTATTACATTTAATAACTTGAGTACCGGTATTGTAAGCTCTTATTGGATGTTTGGTGACGGTGATACTTCAACACTCACTTCGCCCACACATGCTTATGCATTTAATGGTTCTTATACTGTAAAATTAGCAGTAGTTGATATACATGGATGCACAGATACGGCTGTTTATGTAAATTACATAAATGTAACTGCCCCTCATGCGTCTTTTACAATGGATGATTCTTTTACTGTATGTCCGCCACTAACCGTGCATTTCATTAATACTAGTACAGGTGCTATTGGTTGCGAATGGTTTTTAGGAGATGGTAGTACGTCTTTCTCCACTTCGCCTTCTAATTTATATATTACTCCCGGCTACGATACCGTAATGTTAATAGAAGCAAATGCAGCAGGTTGTAGGGATACCGCTTTTGGACATATTGATATATTTGGATATGCAGGTGCATTTACTTATGGACCTCTTAGAGGTTGCTCGCCACTTACTGTTACTTTTCATGCCAATATTCATAATGTACCTAATATTATATGGGACTATGCCGATGGTAATACAAGTACAGCTTCTTTAGCTGATAGCTCAGTACATGTTTATGTATTGCCTGGTGCATATATACCTAAGTTGATATTAAGTGATAATACGGGTTGCCAGAATTCAAGTATGGGTACTGATACCATAAAAGTTGATTTGGTAACTCCCGGCTTTACTACAATGCCAAATCCGGTATGTTTAAATACACCAATCAATTTTAAAGATACCTCCAAAAGTTTCTTCTCTACAATTACATCGTGGCATTGGACCATTAACGGTCTGGATACAAGCGACATAAGTAACCCGCCATATATTTATTCTGTTACCGGTACTTTTGCTGTTAGTTTAACGGTAACTGACGGATGGGGATGTACAGGCAATGTTACTGAAAACATCACTGTTTTCCCACCTCCTGTTATTACGGTTAGTCCGGATACTATTGTTTGCTTAGGCGATGCCGCCACATTAATTGGCTATGGTGGTGTATCTTATACTTGGAGTCCCGGTGCTACATTAAGTTGCACAGCATGTACTGTAACACAAGCATCACCTACAGTAGTTACACAATATACCGTAACCGGCACAGATATACATGGATGCCAAAATACAGATACAGTTAGTGTATTTCTAAAAACAAAAACAATAAGTACTGCTCATGGAGATGCCGTAATATGCGATGGCGTAAATGTGCAACTTACAGACTCAGGTGCAACTAAATTTACTTGGATACCTTCAACCGGACTAAGTGCCGATAATATTTGGGACCCGGTTGCTACTCCACATTCTAATACAGTCTATACCGTAATTGCACAATTAGGTTCTTGTATTCCAGATACCAATTATGTAACGATTGTAGTACATCCTTTACCGCAAGTAAATGCCGGCCCCGACCAATTATTACTTGCCGGTTCTGTTGCGCAATTAAATGCTACCGGAAACCTAATAAATACATATAGTTGGTCGCCGGCACAAACACTTAGTTGCGATAGTTGCTCTAATCCTAAAGCGAGTATGCAAAGTACCACAACCTATACCGTTACTGTTGCCACTGTTTACAGTTGCACAGCTACAGACAGTGTTACCATAAGAATCTATTGCGATGACAAACAGCTATTTATACCAAATACCTTTACCCCTAACGGAGACGGACAAAATGATGTGTTCTACCCAAGGGGTACAGGTGTGAGTATCATAAAATCATTCAGGATATATAACCGCTGGGGCGAGTTATTATTTGAAAGAAGCGGCATAGCCATAAATGATATGTCGAATGCTTGGGACGGTTCTTATATGGGCGGCAAACCAAGACCGGATGTATATGTTTATATTATTGATGCCACTTGCGAAGCAGGTGCGCCATTGAGTATAAAAGGCGATGTAACCATATTAAAATAAAATGCAAAGAACATGAAATTTAATTTAAATAATTATATTTTAGTTACTGCTATCTTACTTATACCATTGGTAACAAGGGGGCAGGCAGATATACACTTTTCACAATTTTATGAAACTTCCATATTACGTAATCCGGCTTTAACAGGTGTTTTTTCCGATGATTACAAATTTGGAGCTTATTTCAGAAACCAGTGGAGTAGTATTTCGCACCCTTACCAAACAATACTAATAAGTGCAGAAACGAGAGTATCCGTAAGCAGAACATCAGAAGACTTTTTGAGCTTCGGGGTTCTTGGTTTCAGCGATAAAGCAGGTAGTATAGACCAAGCTATCACTACTTTTTATCCGGCAATTAATTATAATAAATCAATAAATGCCGACCACCACACTTATTTATCGGTAGGGTTTACAGGTGGTTATGTACAATACAGTTTCGACCCCAGTAAAGCAACCTTTAATAATCAGTATTTAAATGGGAGCTATAGTCCGTTAAACCCGGCAATAGAAAATTTACCTGCACCCAAAATGACATTTTGGGACATTGGTGCCGGTGTCAATTTCAACACCAGTTCCGGCGAATTTAATAATGCTACGTATATATTGGGAGTATCTGCTTACCATATAACCCAGCCCAACATGTCTTATTACAAAACTGCCGATGTAAATGAGAACATAAGGTGGAATGCCAATGCAGCAACCGGAGTATTACTTAATGACCAATTGGTAATGCAGGCACAATTAAATTTTGCACAACAGGGTACGTATCAAGAAATTATGATTGGCGGTATGGCTATATGGTCTCAAAAAGAAATGGGCCCCGAACAATTATTTGCATTAAGCGGCGGTTGCTTTTACAGATATAATGATGCCATTATTCCCGTTGTTAAAGTTAAAGTCAAAAACATGTCATTCGGTGTAAGCTACGATGTAAATGTATCTACATTAAAAGAAGCTAGTAACTTACAAGGCGGTATTGAATTTACTGCATTCATATCCGGCAGCTATGGTGGTAAAAATGGGGTACTAAAGAAAACGGTTTGCCCAAGGTTTTAACAAGTTCAAACAAATGCCATCTAATCGGAGATAGGCTTTAAAAACTTGAAAACCACGAAATAATGCCCAATAATTGGTCGTCATTCCGCCCTTTGCGGAATGACGAGAACCTGCAATCTGTCCTTAAAACATGAAAAAAGCCCGATTTGACCCATTTAGCCAATTGCTAACCGGGAGGAGATTTTGCGAAGGGCGAAATGACGGTCATCGGTGAGCTTTGTTCATGATTTTATGTAGGTGTGCCAAACCTAACATTTATCACTTCAACTTAACTAATTTCTTTACAAGTTCCCCACCTTCGCCCTTAAAAGTAACATAGTAAAGCCCTGCTGCTAAGTTACTTATATTTAGCTTGGTAGTTGCTGTTGTTAGGGTTTGGTGCAATTGCTCTTGACCCATAATATTGGTTATTACAAAATTTGCAAATGCGGTTGGGTCTGTTTTTATTATAAGTTCATCGGTAGCTGGGTTGGGGTAAAGGTCTGCTTGGGCTGTTGGGGCTTTTACTGTATTTAATGTACCACAACCAACTGTATTAGCAATATAATTGGTCATTACTACCGGGTTGTCGTCAAAGAAGATGCCTGCATGATTAAAAATGTTTGCACCTGCACTTAAAAAACCACTATTTGTTTTGATTTTAAAGAGTACCATACCATCGCACAAGCCGTGGTGGCTGCTGTCTAACAGGTTGATTCCCGGGAATTCAAATTTTACTATGTAAGAATAAATACTTGGATCATACCACCTACTGGTGTTCATGGTATGCGATGCCGCTACAATTCTTAAAGAATAAGGATTTAGATAATAGCTAAGGGTATCCATAATATATATGTTATGCGCAGTGTCATTACCGGTATTCTCGAATAGTATAGAATATTGCAAATTTGTAACTGTGTCGGCAGGTATGCAGCCACTTGGCAACACTGCAATTTCATTCGGGTCGAAAGAAGATTTTACAGTATCTACCCGGTTTATATGGTTATTGGTACTATCATAATCACCAATTGTAGGTGTTATTACCGCATTACTCATTATAGTATCACCGGGAGTTAACCAAGTACCCGGCACGTCAAGATAAACATGAATTAATTGAGGAGAGTTAATATAAGAAAGGGAACTTATATCCCAAGTAATGGTATTGCCAATAACAGAAGTTGGGGCAGGTACTGCAGCACTAAAATAATAGTTTGGACTAAAATTTAAGGTTAAAGCAGAGGTTTCTGGTGTGCAAAAAGTATTGCCAGCAATAAAATTGATCTCTTGCCTATGCCTGCCGGTACGAGTACAAGCAATAGCCCAAACATCAAAATTGGTAACCGTATCACAGTTAATAGCAAAATATTTTGTTATCTGACTCCCGGGTATTAGTGTATCATTTATTATTGCAGTAGATGGGCAGTTAATTTGTGTACCAGGCGTAGATGACAATACTTTAAAAGAGTAAATGTCACCAATACTACCATAAGCTAAATAGTTAAAACCTGATGTTGAAGAAACCGTATCAATTGCAATTCCATTAGAATCAATTTCGGTTAATTCATTTAGGTTATAGTAATTTTCAGCACTATCTTTTATGCAATTTCCATTAGCATCGTAATAAAAATTAATATTAAAACTTTGACAAGCTGAAAAATTGTGAGAGTAAGTAATACTATCTACTGCAATTGAGCCATTATATAATATATGTTTTATAGTATAAGTACCCGAAGAAGAATAATCCTTTGTAAAGTTTTCAAATCCTGTTATTCCAAGAACACTTGTTAAAGTATCTAAATGTTGTCCATTACCAAAATAAGTAATGATATGCTGTCCTGTAACATAGTGATTAGTATTTATCCAAAAATTCAATCCAGAGCATGTGTTGACAATATAAACAGAAAAACTGTCTGCAATCGCAACAGGAGCTCCTAATCCTACTTTTCGAACACGATAATTGTTAATATCAGCAAAGTAAACATTCCCAAAGGTATCAACTGTTATACCTTGAACAACACTAATTGATCCAGCTGTTGCCACTACGTCATCGCAAAAGTAGCCACTACCAAGCCCATTGCCCGCAAATGTACTGATAATTCCAGTAGAACTATTTACTTTTCGAAGGCGGAAATTATAATTATCACCAATATAAACATTCCCAGAAGCATCACATGCAAGACCCAAAGGATTATTAATTTTGGCTGCTGTTGCATCACCCCCATCACCACTGTAGCCTACTATGCCAGTTCCTGCTATTGTGCTTATTATACCACTATTATTTATTTTACGAACACGGCTATTGTTATTATCAGAAACGTAAACATTCCCAAATGTATCACAAGATATACCCCATGGACCGTTTAAAGCAGCTAATGTTGCTGCAGAACCATCACCACTATAACCAGGAGTTCCATTACCTGCAATTGTGCTAATAATTCCACTACTATCAATTTTTCGAATTCGATTATTTAAATTATCACTAATGTAAATATTCCCACTTCTATCAATAACAATTCCTACAGGGCTGTTTAATTTTGCCACATTTGCTGCCCCACCATCACCGCTGTAACCTCTTGTTCCATTGCCTGCAAATGTACTAATTACTCCACTACTATTTATTTTTCGTATCACGCTATTACCATACTCAGCAATATATATATTTCCGCTTCCATCAGTCACTACCCCATTAGGACCGCTTAATTGAGCTGCCGATGCAGGCCCTCCATCTCCAGAATATCCTGGATACCCAGTACCTGCAATCGTACTAACTATACCAATAGTATTTACTTTACGCAAACAAGCATATGCTATGTCTACAATGTAAATATTTCCAAATCTATCTATAGCTACATCAGCAACTCCATTAAAAGTTGCAGCCGTTGCAGGTCCACCGTCTCCCGTATAACCAGCTGTACTATTACCAGCTACAGTGGTAATTATATCTAATTGTGCATGTACATAAAAGCCACTAAACAAGCTGCAAAAAAACAGAAATAAAAAGATGAATTTTTTCATAAAAATTAGCAGATTTTATGTTAATAAGAAATAATTTTTCAAATATAGATACATTTTTTGGAGTTTTTATATTAATTTTTTTGGGTTTATTGTTCCTTTTGGGGAATGGTGTTTTTAAAAACTTGAAAACCACGAAATAATGCCCAATAATTGGTCGTCATTCCGCATTTCGCGGAATCTCCCAAGAATTTGCAATCTGTCCTTAAAACATGAAAAAAGCCCGATTTAACCCACTTAGCCAATTGCGAACCGTGAGAAGATTTTGCGAAGGCCGTAATGACGGTCATCGGTGAGCTTTGTTTATACTATTTTTCATGCTCCCCTAATTCCGCTCCAGTAACTCCATACCTTTTTGCTTAGCAATAGAATGGGCAAGGGCTTTGCCTCCTTCACTAAATTGCCAATAAAAAAGATGTTTTATTGGGTGGGTTTGGCAGATAGCATCTAAAGCTTCTAATGCCACTTTTTTAGCAAGTCCCCTTCCTTGAAACTCGGTGAGAACAGTTGCAGAACAAAGATATACACAATCGTACTGAATACCTATAGGGGTAGCTGTCAATAATTGTGTTTCTGATATTTCGCTGCTTATAAACCGGTACATGAGTTCTTTTGTGGTAGGTATCATAAGTATCCAAACTATTGGGCCGTCCTCATTAGCTAATTCCGATAAGGTTGAGGGGTGAATAGCCAGTAGCTTTTCTCTATCTTCTTCTGTAACACTAATTTGGTCGGGGTCATTTTTGGTATCAAAAAACGTGGTTACTAATTCCAACATTTTTTCAAAATTATTTGTCATATTACTAACTTTAAAAATAAAAAATAAGGGAATGTAACTAAAGTTTCTTATTGTGCAAAAATGAACCTTAATGTTACACCACCTTTGGCAGTAGTTGTAGGATAAGCATTAGATACATAAGGAATAGATTGAGACCTGTCGTAGAAGAAATGTAAGGTTAGTTTCTGAGAAACAGAATAATCTATTGATGGTCGAATTGTTATTACCTGCTGCCCTCTTGATACCACACTTACATTGTTGGCAAGAAAGGTATTACTATTTTTATCATCTCTGAAACCAATATCTATTTTTGCTATCAATTCATTTTTCAGTTTTCGGATACCGGCAACAGGGAACGGTAATTTTACGCCCTTTTTTCTAAAACCCATACCTATTACATATTCAGTACTTGTGTTTTCACTTACTTGGTAATCAATTAAACTAAGACTTTCCATTTTAGATTTCTTTATCTCGAACTTAGCAGTAAGATGGTTCTTAAAAGCAGCATCGAAGCCTATTAATGGATTTAATTGTTGAGAAATAGTAACATTCGGAACTTGGAAATAGGGTACATAATTATGAGAATTAGAATCTATAAACGATGGGAAACCTAAGCCATACAAGTCTGTAAACATTAAATTAGATGTAAATCCATTCATATTCATAGTACCTGTATAGCCATTTTTAATAATGAAGCTGGAAAATATATCGCTAAAAAACGGTAATTTATTTAATCCGTTATAGGTAAACACCCAGTTAGGGGTAGGTATAAAATATTTAAACGGATTGTTGGAAACTGTAGTATGCGTATAATCTATTAAGGGTGCTGTTGCTGCATTATTGCCTGAATAAGCAGCTATAAAAGAAGGTATAAGTACATCTTGAGAGAACTCTGTGTAACCTTTTGCATAGTTAGGGTTTGTAGGGTCGGGTAAACCATTGGTATAGGGGTTACTAGCACCTAATCGTTTCGAAATGATTTGCCTGTTTGATAAAAACTGATTATATATAGCAGAATTTACTCCTGAGTTAGGGAACATGCTATGTAACGAAAGGAATGATACATTAAAAGAACCGGTTTCATAAGGGTTAAAATGATTAAACACACCCGAACCGGTATCGGCATATAGTTCACTATGCGATTTGCTAAATGTTTTGGTAAGTGTAAGGTCTAATTTAATTTCTTTAATAGGTTGAAAAGTGGCTGTACCCGATAAATTGGTAGAGAAAGTTTGCTGAAACTGGGCATTAAATAAGGAATCTCGACTTAGTTTGCCGTCATTAGCCATTTTAGCGAGCCAAGCAGCATTGGGCTGGTAACCATATACAAAGTCGTAGCCTGGCTGCATGTTACTGGTGTTTATACCCATTATTTTAGTACTGTCCATATAGCCGGGTAAAGTAGTACCGGCAGTTTGTGAGTAATTTACGGTAACATGTGTAAGAGACGTTAATAGATGCCCTGCAAATCGTTCTAATCCGTTCAACTCCGGTAATTTTGCTCTTCTGGCTTTGCGGGCTGCTTTTCTTTTTGCTTTGGCAAGGGCTTTTTCTGCTCGTGCTTTGGCATCATCAACAGAATCCATTATTTCTACTAACGAATCTAATTGTGTATTTGATAAGGTTGATAGATTTATATTAGGGAAAAGCACTTTAAGATTACTGCTTGTAGTGCTACTACTGTTGCCCTTATTGTTTTTATTGTTTCCACTACCTCCATTTGCACTATTTCCCGCTTGTGTTCCGCTGCCATTAGCACCGTTACTGTTGTTTCCGGTTGCACCGCCTGCATTCGTACCACCATTGTTACCTGTATTTGCACCGCTTGCATTATTGCCACCACCACCGTTACCACCACCACTTGCACCACCACCGCCATTAGCATTGCTGTTGCCTTGATTGCCACCTTTGCCACCACCGGGGTCGTTACCATTGCCACCGCCCGGCAGTATGGGTGCTGTGCTTTTATTGTTACCATTAGCCCCACCCCCTTTTGCACCCGGCTTGTCATTTATATTTCCTGCTTGTTTTATGCCGGTTTGATTTTGAGCTGATGTTTTCGAATTTAATGCCCGCATCCACCTCCATTTATTATACAATGTTGACATATTTAAATCGCCTACAATCGTTTTTGTTTGGGTATTGCCTATTGTATTCCCTAAATCATAAGCAACGGGTGCAGCTCCGGTCCAAGAATAGTTTGCTGCATAGCTTAATCTACAAGTCATCCAATCGGTTAAAGGTAACTTAGATAATGGCACATTATAAGAGCTATTAAATGTTTGTCTGTAAGAAGTATTATGCCCGAATGTTAATATTCTTTGCCATAAAGAGTCTTCTTTTTCTTTAGTACTTATGCGTCCGTAAGGTTCATCTATGCGAGAAATATTGGTAGCCGTATAATCGCAAGTTAAGGATTTAGTAAGCTCCCATCTTACCGTATAAACCCTTGTCCAATTAAAGCTTTTATAAAAAGTTGAAGGTATTTGGTAACCGCTCCCATCATTAATATTGCGTATTTGTGTTTGCTGCACCACCCTGTTCAGGTCGTTTCGCATGGTATAGGTAGTAGGTAGCGGAGTAAAATTAAAATCTTTTATGAGCCCAAACCACTTTGATTTAGATTTTATTATTGACTTGAAAGGTTCTATTGGTTTTATTTTTAAATTATAGGCATACCCAACCCCCAATTTAGTAGTGGTAAGTAAATCTTCCGAAACGGTAGGGTTATGCTTAAACTGATTATTATAAGAGACCGTAAAATCAAAATTCTTTATGCTCCAAGGTGTTCTGAATTTCTTTGCGGCATTGGCTGTATTACCGGTAATACGCACATTGGTAAGATTAACAGATGCTATAGAGGTAAAATCTTGTGCTACGGAATTGATAGAGTCTCTTTTTTTAGCTGATTTTGCTGCATTTAATTCATCGGTAAGTAAGTAGTCTTGGTTATAGGGGTCGTATTTTGGAGTACTTACATTTTGGGTATACCCCACATATAAAGGCAATTGTACACCCCATGTTTTGGGAAGTAATTTACCTAAACTTAAATTTGTAGAAGTATTATATTGATAATAATCATCTTGCGAACGTTGGTTTATTTTTTGGTCTATAGTACCATAGCCGGCAGAGTGCCAACTACCTGATAGATTATAATTACCAAGGTCTGCCAATTGCACATTCATTTTACCGGCTGCTGCATAACCTGCATGGTCATTCATACCTGCCATTCTTAACTCATCAAACCATACTTCTATACATTTAGGTTGTCCATCGTCTCCGGGTGTTCTGTTTGTTTTCTTCGGATTCATTAATCCTAACATAATGTTTTTTGCCCCACCAATGTTCGGACTTCCTACTACTACAATAGTATTGCCTTTGGAATCGGTGGTATAATAAGGTACATTAAACGGAATATTAAGTGCATCTCTTTGTTTTTTAGCATTTACAAGGTCTTGCAAAACAATGTCAACCTCGTTTGATGCCGGCCAAATAGCATCGGTATTTAAAGCACTAACACCCGGAGGGGTAATGGTAAGCGGCATTCTATATTCGTAGTAGTTATTGGTAAAATCGCTTCCTAACCTGATAATGGCATCTACATCGGCATTATTTATGGGTTGTTGTCCTACTTGCGATTCTGCATGTATAAACATTCTTAAATAGGTAAACTGACGCATATCTAAATTTACCTCTTTAAAAACAGCACGGGCATCACCGTCTTGCAATGCACATGCTTTTAGCGAAAGAGCCTGCTCGTTTAATTGTATGGTTTGTCCGCTTGATACCGATGTAAGCTGCCTTGAAACACCGGGAGGAATTACATAAGGTATTGGTGTGCGTTGTCCGTTTTCTTCTATACTTACCGATGTAACAGAGAATTCAGTTAATCCCTGATTTTGTTGCGGCACGTTTTCACCGGGTGCCAATAAAGAATAATTATAAGTACGCCATTGGTTACGACCCAATTCTAAAGAAGCAAAACGCATAATTACACTGTCTTGCCAGCCACTCATAAACATACGCATAAACCGTATAGACCTAAAATCGGATATACCCCCAATAACATGGTCATAGTTATGAATAGGTATTTTAAACTGATACCATTTTTCTTGTTCTATTTTCCCATTAGGTAATTTTACACTGCTATTTTGAATATTGATTATATTATTTGTTCCCACACTCATATTAGGATGTAGGTCTATTCTATACTGAAAATAGCTTTCTGCTTCATTAAGTGTATTATCTCTGTTTATATCTTCCGATTCCGGTATCGTTGTTTCAGATGTTGCATACGCTGCATTTGGGTCTGTAACAGGTGAGTTACCCTGTGGATTATTATATTTTTTATATCTCAATAATATACTACTACCATTGCCATTATTAGAAGAATCAAATTGTGCACCCCTATAATACTGGTAATTATCATTACATGGGTCGGAATAAACGGCAGCATAAGCCGCCGGATTCAGTTTTGATTTCAATGAATTTAAATAAGGTAAAAATTTGGTACGTTCGCACAGCATACCCGGTGCAAGTGCAGAATCGGGCAAGCCGTCATAACCCACGTCTTGTAAATTTCGGGTTGTTACATCATTATCAAATGCACGGGTTATTTGTTGTTCAAACTTAGGCACATAACCCCATGCTGTAGTATCTAATTTTGTGCCGTCGAAGGGTGCAGGTATCCCGTTTTCAAAAAACAATCTTGAGTCTTTCAGAATATCTTCCGATACGTCTCCTAAGTTCAAAAATAAAGAACCGCCATTAGAATTAGGATTGTTAATAAAGGGGTCCATTACCCAAAACTGTATAAACTCCACATTCGATGCCTCAAAATCGGTATTGTCTATAGGTCGCATAATACCTCCCCACCGACTTGCGGGGTTTATAAGGGTATTATCACTATTTATATTAACATTATCAAAATTATATGCACCCTTTTCTCTAGGATAATAAGCCAAATCGAACGTACTTAAAGACCCCTGTAATGATGCGGTTTGCTGATTGGGGAATACTTCAGGTATTTGTACTAAACGGATATAGTGCTGGTTTGAATCATCTTTAACATAATTGGGTACCGAAGAACCCGGGTCAACGAGTGTAGGTTCAATAGTGTACCATGCAAGTCGTGCTCTATTAATACCATATTTTAGTTCATCGTCAAATGCTGCTTCCGGAAACAATGTAACACCATGTTTATCAACAGCACCACGTGGTGTAGAAGACATAGACCAAGCTATTGAGGGGAATTTTAAATCGTAGCTGCTTGTTGTTCCTTCAAAATTATCTATGTATATAGAGCCTTCCGGGTCTAATGCATCTATTTGTTTAGGGTGATTGGGTAATAAACCGGCTACTTCTAATGATGTATTTATAAATGAAGTAGCAGTGGTTGCATAAATAGGCAATTTATCTAATAATCGCGTTAGTCCGGGTACTTCTTTTTGATAGTTTGCATCTAAACCAATTACAGTATTTTTAATAGGGTCTTCGCCATAAGTAACTTGTTGGGTAAATGGGCGTTCATTCAGCCGCATAACTGTGCCACCCAATGTAAGATTACGGTTGACATAATAATCGAACCTTGCACCCATAAAATTTTGTTGCTGGAAACCGAAAGTAGAGTTATCCTCATATTGTATATTAATAGGAACACCGGAGTTTAATATGCCGGAATTCAATATTTTCACTCTACCTAAAGAATAGTCAATTGAATAGTCGGTATTCTCGGTTAATTTAGTACCCCCTGCTGTTACAGATACTGAACCGGGTGGTATATTAAAACCTCCTAAATAAATATCGGACGATGAGTTGGATTTAAAAGTTCCTTTTATAATAAAATGGTCGTTTTGTTGCGATTGTATGGCTACTGTTTTTGTGGAATCGTATAATACCTGAAATAAATATTTCTTTGATAACTGTATTTGGTCAGGTCCTTTTGTGGCAATGGATAAATCATTACCAAAGGGTTCTAATTCAGGAAAGATAATTTTACCTTGCTGGGTATTTATCGTTATACCATCAACAAAGTCAAAGACCCCGTCGGGGTGGGGTTCGCCCTGAGAATTAAGTCGGTCTAAATTTAATAAACTTATAAAAGGTGTTCCTTCCAATTGTCCTTCCGGCATATATCTTAATTCGCCACCGCCCGGATTTTGATAAAGAACATTTAAAGTAAAATTATCTTTTGTAACACCTACCCCACCCAAAGCATATATATTCTTCATCATTAAATGCCATACAGGTAATGCCGGTCTTGATGAAGTTCCTTTTAATAATTTAAGAAATAATACTTTCGGGTTGGTCGTATCGGGTGGTAAATCTTCAGCAAACTCACCTACTTGATATACCTTACCTTTATAGGTATAACGAAAGGCTACACCTAATACATCATCTGAGTTCATTTGGCTATTAAGCATTATATAACCAAGTTGCGGATTAAACGAAAATTCTGACGGTGATAATTGTCTTGCCGTAGTAGGTTCAAAATCTGTACCCTGCGTTAAACCCAAAGAAATAGCTGAATTGGTAGCCGAACTTTGCAATCTGCCATTGGGGTTTTGTACCAAATCGGTATATAATCTATTAGACCTGTTATCGGGCAAGCCACCTCTTATACCACTGTTAGGATTCGCTAAAAAAGGTTCATATGGATTGGCTTCACCCATATCCATAAAACATAATACCTTACGCACACCATTAACTGCACCTGTGCGGTTGGTTACCCAAACTTCAATGCGGTTAAGGGTAACAGTAGAATTTATAACCGGAAAATCTTTTAGGGCTTTATCGTAGTTATCATGAAAATATTGAGATAAAAGAAAGTCTTTGTTTTCTTCGTAATTAGTTGCTTTTATAGAAAACTGCTGTGCCTGCGCCCCACCCTGAACTGTAACACTCTTACGTTGCGATTTTTGTTGCGAAATAACTCCCGTAACCCATAGTTTGCCAAATTGCAAAGTAGATTTTAATCCGAACAAGGATTGTACACCGCTAATTAAATTACTTTTTAGCGGGAAACTTACATTACCTGCTTCAATTTTTTTAAGCATTTCGTCTTCCTTACCACTGTAATCCAGCTTCTGCATATTCTGGTAGTCAAATGTGGCTTTGGTATTGTTGCTTATCTGTAATTTCATCTTGTCGCCAATGGTAGCCAACAAGTTAATATTCATTTGCATATCAAAATCAAAAACACCATACTTCTGTGCTCTTTGCACCAATGTAGGGTTTTTAATATTCTGCCAATTACCACCAAAAGTAACGTCCACATTACCTTGTGGTTTTACGGTAATGCCGCTACCACCAAAAATACGGTCGAACAAGCCCTCTTTATACATTTGCGGTAATTCGGGTGTTTTATTAAACGACATCATTGCGTCCAGCCTTCGTTGGAAATATGAATCTTCATCAACCGCCCCTTTATACTTTATGTATTCATCAAGCGTCATGTAAGTAGGGTTCCTTATAAATTCACTACCTAATTTTTCATGAAAATCATATCTGTTGGAGTCAGGCAGAAAATCAAAACCTTTACTGTAATTTTTCGGGTCTTTAAGGTCTATACTTCCCGGGCGGTGATAATCAGTATAAGGCTCACCTGTTTGGTCGTATATCGGAAATCGTAACGAGTCCTTTTTTGCTTTTGGGCTGTCTATTTTTGCAGTGTCCGCTGCCGGTTCGTAAAAGACAAAAGAAGGTCTGAAACCCCTGGCAGTAGCATTTATTAATGCTATTACAAGTGTTGCAAAAAATAAAATTTTAAATATTAATTTATTTTTCCCCTTCAATTGTTTCTCTTTATAATTTTTTACAAGGCACGCAAAGCTTGTTTTATCAATTCTTCTACTGTTAAGGTATCAGAATTAGAAATTTTCTTAAAAGCATTTTCTGCCATGCTTTTATTTATGCCTAAATTAATCAATGCTATTAACGCATCTTCTTGTATAGTATTGTGTTTTAATACAGTTGTACCGGTATCATTATTTTGTTTCAATACTTTTCCTTTAAGTTCTAATAAGATTCTTTGGGCTGTTTTTGCACCTATCCCCTTTACTTTTTCTAATGTTTTTGCATCTTCGCTGCTTATGGCTTTCTGTAGCTCATCGGTTGTTAGCGACGATAAAATAATACGTGCCGTAGCTGCACCTACACCACTAATATTTAATAATTCTCTAAATGTACTTTTTTCTTCCTCATTTTCGAAGCCGTATAGAACCCAAGCATCTTCTCTTACTTGCAAATGAATATATAGCTTACATCTGTCTAACGACTGAATGCGAGAATAGGTTTGCAGGGTTATGTTTATTTCATAGCCTACACCATTTACATCTAAGTTTAATAATGACGGTGATTTATAAGTAAGGTTTCCCTCTAAGTATGCAAACATTTTTTATTTTTTGGTTGTAATTATAGAAAAAAAATTTATTCATCTGTTTTATAAAAAACAGATTGACCGAAAGATACAAAAATAGATGAGATGAATTAGTATAATTAGAAATAGCTTGTTAAAATTGTATAAATGCAAATTAATAGGAGTTTACTTTTTTACTTACCTAATATAAAAACGAATATACATAATAATACAGCTATAATAAATACAATAATGGGCTGCCACTTTTCTATTTCATATTGTCTTTTACGCTCTCTCTTGTCTTTTTCTATTAAATTTAATAATGAATATTCTTTATTTGCAATTAGTGTTAATTTTTCATATATATCATCTAAATTCGTTTTCTTTAGTTCTTTCATAGCTACAATAAGTTCCTTTATAATTGCAGCATTTATTGTATTGTCTTTTTCAGTAAGTAATATTGCTATATGTGTATCGGTTAAAATTAGTAAAATATACGATTTTAATGCAGTATAATTGATGCTATGTTTATCCATTCGTATAAGGCTATTATTAAGCTCTTTAGCTATATTTAATAACCAACCGGCATTAATTAATTCTTCATTTTCAGATTTTGTAATGCCTGCCAACCATAGCTTTTCATCATAAACATTTTTCTTATCTTTATTAGATAATACAGAATAGGCTTCTTGTATTTCTTTAAAATAGACATCGTTATAATTACCATCCACGTTTTTGTCAGGATGGTATTTTAATGCAAGTAAACGATATGCCTTTTTTATATCTTGTAAATCGGCTCTATAATTTATGCCAAGTATTTTATAATAGTCTTTAGGCAGCAAGTAGAAATATTATGCAGTAAACATTATTTGTAATACATAATACCAATCTGGAACGAAAAATATACCGGACTTAGATTATTAGGGCTATATGCGGTTCTTGATGGATTGTCGGCATTTGCGGTAGAGCTTAAATTAGTTGAAAGAAACCCTACATCTTGTCTGAATAAAAAGTGCAGGCGTTTGCCATAATAAAAATATTCTGAAAGCCCGAAACTAAAGCGAAAAAGCATTTTGGTTATATTACTACTAGTATTAATCGTGCTATCAAAATTTTGATTTGCAGTTAAGGGTGTATTGTGGCTATTGTCCCATTTATGCAATGTTTCTGTGCCACCCATATTAAAACCTGCACCGGCAGTTACATAGGCATAAATTTGCCCTTTATGGTCTAAAAAATAATTTAATTTAGGACACAAAAAAACATAGTTACTTTTATTTCTAACCGTAACCCCTTCATAACCTTCACCGTTTTTAAGTAATTGTGTTTCTCTGTCATAATAGAGCGAATAGCCTTGATAAAGCACGGTACCGCCAAATTCTATTCCTTTGGCAATACCTTTATAAAAATCGATGCCACCGGAAATACCTACATCATAATTATTTGTTTTTGCAATTCCTGCACCGCCATAAATATCTATTGTAGTACCATATCTTGCAATTGCCTGATTGCAAACAAAGCATATTAGTATAATTATCAAAAACCGTTTCATAAGCGAAAGGTAACAGAAATATTTAAAAAGTGAAAAAAATATTTTAAAATTGGTTTTTGAATTTGTTGAGGCGTCTGTAGTATCTCTTAACCTATTGATTGTATAATAAAACAAGAATTCTCAACCAAGGTCATCAATACGCAATGGAGTCCCTTTTTTGTGGAGAAATCTACGAAATTTGAGTAATAAATAACTATTTTAGGGATATTTCTAATAAAAAATACCATTTTAAAAAAATGTTTGCGGATAAAAAAATGTTACAAAGATGCAACAAAAGCAGCCGGTGAAATGATAGATATTGATTGAAAAGGGTGGAGAGTAAGTAAATCTTTATCGCCTGTAATAATACTTACAGCCATACCACTTATCGCCAACTCCAAAAACTTATTGTCTTTAAAATCGCGGCAAGCACTTATTTGGAGCGTAACATCTACGAAAATACTTCTGTTTATGTATGCAGCAATAGCTTCATTTCTATCTACAACAGTAATGTACTTGTCAAATTTTTTGCGAGAAAATACTTCAACCAGTTCTCTTATTGTATCGTTTGAATATAGTAACAAACCTTTTTGCTGTGCTTTGTTATATGCAGTTCTTGATATGGAACCGGTTAAAAGATGGGCACTAATAATGCTATTGGGCAATTTTTTCGGATGCGAGACGCTTATTAAAATAAGGACTAAGCGAACATAGTCCATTGGTGATTAAAGTTTTCCATACCCTTCTTGTCTGATTATTATTCTTATTATTTCAATAAATAATTTTCTATCCTCTATTCGCTATAAAATTCTATAATCACCTACCCTTACACGGTAAGTATCATTATAGCCTTTTAATTTTTTACATCCGTTAGGGCGTGGGTCATCAGCTAATTTTAATATTGTCTCATCAATTTTTAAAAATATATTTTTGGGTAATCCTTTTAATTCTTTTTCGGCTCTCGGCAGAATGTTCAATTCATAAGCCATATTACGCCTTTTTCAAGTTCAAAATTTCATTTCTAACATCACTATATGGTCTTCCTTTTTCACCAATACTTAATTCAACTGCAATCATATCTTCTAAATCGTCTAAAAACTCAATCAGTTCATTCTTCAAAGTTTTAGTTTTGCGCAATTGTACCAAGTCTATAAATAGAGCAGTTTTTTCTCCATTATCGTTTGTTATGTAATTTACACCGGTCATTTTGAATATTTATTAAATAGCTACATGCAAATATAACGATTTCATTTAACAATACCTATTACCGGTAAAGTCATATTACATTTATTATGTTTCATCTTACTCGATGAAAATACAACAAAGGTAAAAAATTTAACTATTTCTACTTTTGTTACCTCACAGTACAAGACGCTTAGACCAGTCGGGGACTTTAGAGGTACTATATAAATCTAATTTGAAGGTTTAATTTAATAAAAAACTCTCTGTTTTCTTCATAAATATTACCATATTTATGTTTCTTTGTACTTGGTGATTCTAACCTGGTATTATTAAATAAATAATTTTCGAATTGATTTCTGTGATAAATATGATAACAAATAATATCACCATCCTCTTTAACAATAAGGTATCCTCCATTGGCTTCATATATACCTTTCCAAGGTTTAGCAGGCTTCATTCCTAATGTTATGTCGCAAAGAAACCTTTTGATTTTATGTACATAAAAATCTTGATTATAACTAGCATCAAAATTAAGTGGGTTTTCTTCAGTAATTTTTTCTATAATATCGGCAATTTTTGAATCTAAAGTACTGAAATATTTAAATATAATTTTGTCCAGTATTTCAGGTAAGCAACAATCAATGTACAATAAATTATTTTTTAAAATTTTACCAGCTAAGTCAACAAACTCATAAGTTGCCCCATAACTATTTAGCAATTTAAACTTATCGTTAAATTTTTTTATTTTATTTGCTTTTTCTGCAATAATATTATCTATTCCTTTTATTTTATAAATGAAATTTGTGTTATCAATACTTGGATTAAATAATGTTGAATTAGCACCTATGTCTGATTTTATACTAAATCCTAAAACTGGTTGAGCTCCTGTCCTTAAATCATGGATTACAATTTTGATATCTGTTTTGTCTGTTGATTTTGCTTTTAAAGTATAGCAATAAATTGAATTCATAAATTCTTCAACTTCCGGAAAAGAAAATGTACCACTCTCTTTTCTTATTTTCTTAATTAATTTTTCAGCGTTTTCATGAAAATCAGTCATTGGTATTACAATATCCTCTTCACCACCAAAAACAAAAATTAAATTCTTTTCTATTTTATATTCAAAACTTCTCTTTTTCTCTTCTCTTAATATTTTTACAATTGGATAATATATGTCTTCATTTTTATTATAATTTTCATCCCAACTATATAACTTAGCTTCCGATAGGAGCTTAAAAAATGTATATATTTCACTCCATTCTCCCTTATTTCCTCTAATCATAACTCAATTTCTTTTGCTATTTTCCAATTTTCATTATCCCATACACTACCATTATATGAAACCATTGCAATGAAATTGTAATTTTCATCTACAATACTGCCACCTCTCCAATTTGAACTACCAAGATTAAAAACATTAATAAATTTTCTACACAATAATGAAGCTTCTTTTATTGACGAAACTTCATAAAATACACTTCCATCAGGTTTATGCATTTCCAATCTTTGGGCATTTTTTGACTTTTGATTTAATCTAAATTTGTCAATTACTGATGATAATTGTACAAATAATTTACTTTCATATTTTTTTATCATATATTTAGTATTTTATCAATTAGTTTATTTGCTGTTTCTTGTATGGCAGGTACAGCAACCGAATTGCCAAATTGCTTATAGGCAGATGCATCTGCAACAGGAATTATGTAATTGTCCGGAAAACCCTGTAACCTTGCCCATTCCCTAGGGGTCATCTTACGGATACCATCCCTATTTACAACTCCTTTTATATGTGTCGTAGGATTAAAATCAACTATTCTATTATCAATTACTAAATTTCTTTCTCTACCCATACCACCAACTACAATAGCATTTGCGATACCGTCATCAGGAATAATAGCAAACCCAAAGCCATTGCCTTTACTCTCGTGCCTTTCTTTGTGCTTATGTAAAGTTTGGACATATTGTGTAGATAAATAATATTTAGTGGGTACTACATTCTTTTCTTTAACATCTGCAAAAGTTACATTTTTTGTATTTGGTTTCGGATATTCAAATTCTGTAATCCCTAAATCTTTACGAAATCCTACAATATAAATTCTTTCTCTATGCTGTGGGACACCGAAATTTTTTGCGTTTATTATTTGTGGTTCTGGAACAAAATAATCTAAATCATTGCGTAATACATTGAGTATTGTAGCTAATGTCCTACCACCGTTATGATTTCTTAAACCCTTTACATTTTCAAGAAAAATAGCTTTAGGTTTTTTTTGTTTAATTATTTCTGCAACATCAAAAAATAATGTACCTCTTGTGTCTTCAAAACCACCTCGTTTTCCTGCAATAGAAAATGCTTGACAAGGGAAACCGGCACATAAGACATCAAAACCTTCAGGTATATATTTTTTTGTATCTTCTTTTGTTATATCACCAAATGGTACTTCACCAAAATTTGCACGATAAGTCTTTTGAGCATCTTTATCCCACTCACTAGTAAATATACATTTTCCGCCTAAATTCTGCATAGCTAGCCGGAATCCTCCAACCCCCGCAAACAAATCAATAAATTTAAATTTGTAATTTTCAGGTGTAGGGAAAGGAACATTTTCAACTTCAAAAAGTAATCTAGCCAAAGCATTTTCACTAACAATTGATAGTTCTTCATCATCAATTGTATATTGTAAATCTTCTTTGATATATTTTATTGCTTCATCTTTGTAATGATTTGCTACACCATTTGTATAGTTATGAAGGTAATGAGTAATGACTGCTTTTTTATTATTAGCAGGCTCCACAGGCTTACTTTTAACTTTTTTATCAACAGTTTCATCTTTCACTATTTTCTTTTTTAACTTCATTAATTGTGTCAACTATTTTTTCTTTGCAAGTTCGTAAATTTTTTTCAATTTCCTTGCCCCAAAACCTTAAAACTTTCCATCCTTCAGATAATAGTTTTTTATTAACCTCTTTATCTCTCTCAATATTGCGTTCTATTTTCGTAAACCAAAAATCTTGGTTTGATTTATGTTCATTTTTTTTCAATTCCCAATCTTTACCATGCCAGAATTCTCCATCAACAAATATTGCAATCTTATATTTTGCAAAAGTCAAATCAGGCTTGCCATAAATACTTTTATTATTTTTTCGGTAACGGTAGCCACTTGCCCATAGTTCTTTTGCCAAAGCTGTCTCTATTTTTGAGCCTTTACTTTTTACAGCCTGCATGTTTTTTCTTCTTTGCTCTTTGGTTAATTTGTCCATATTACAAAGTTTTTTCTATTTTATTTCCTTACATTATAACATGCTCATTCTTCAAGATTTTTCGCAAGCATTCAGGAAGTGAGCAAGAACTACTTATGAATGCATTTACTTTACAAAGCTATGAGAAAGTGATAGATTGTTAGAAATAAATTGCTTGATTTTCATTTAGGAGACAATCATAGGAGATCTAGACCATTGGGAAACTAAATTAATGATAGCTTCCTTTTTTTGGTGAAAATCCAGGTTGTACAATAACCTCAACATCTTTAAATTTAAAAGACATAAATAAATTTTTACATGACTTATAAAGCATTTCATATTTAATAAAAAAAAGGTCTCCTTGTTTTTCTATGTTACAATTTGTTATCTCATCAATATATAGATCTTCAATTTTATCAATATAAAAATCAGACACTTCTAAAAAATGTAATTTAATTTCAAAATATTCATTTGTGTCATTATCACAATCATTAACAATCAATAATACTTCTCTTTTATTAAAGTCAAGAAGTAACGAGTTTATTGGTAAATCGTGGAATTCAATTTTATCTAAATCAGCTATCATATATATAATATTTTTGCCTTTTCAGGTGTTTTCACCTGCAAACCCGTTCTTCCTAATTTTCAGTAGGTGACCTAAAAGTGAGAATAACTGTAAATTAATATATTACTATCCAAAAAAATCTTATCGTTCATTTGCTTCGTCTCTATTAAATTTGTATCCTTTGGTATCAATAGACAAAGCCGAAAAAGTTACCTTCTTTTCCTTTAAATCATTTGTTTCCAAACCTTCTTTTTTGGAAAATGCAATTACTTCCATTTCTTTACCAATGTAACTTTCAGGTACTGAAAAAGAAATATTTACATTACTCTGTTGTGGAATTATTGTTGTTCTAATCATAGAATAATATTAAACTTTTACAAAGTTACAGCATTGGTTTCTATTCTTTAATATTTATCACTTCATATTGTCGTGTTCTCAATAAATAATTTCAACTACTACTAATTCACCAATTGTATTGCATAATTTGTATTAGGTGTTTCAACATATAGCATACAATAATTGCAGTCTTGTACTAAATTAGTTCTTATTTTAAACATAATTGTGTCTCCGGTAATTAGGCTATCGCCAAGCTGGCAGGTATTCTGTACATTAAAAACATGGTCGTAAATATGCGATGTTGTTGTATTCGTTTCTGCCCAATGATTTTCGCCAATTAAGTTAGCACCAATGGTTTGAACTACTGCATGAGAGCAAATATTAAATAATACAACTCCTTTGTAGGTTACATCGGCATTACTCGTTTTTTTACAAGATAGATTCGTAAATACTAAAGAAACAAATACCATTACTAAAAGCCTATTCATTGCATCTATTTTTATGTAAATTTAAGAAAAATAGAAATACAAAATAGCTTATTTCATAAACGGGTCAATAAATCTTTTATCGTAAATAAAAGTTTTATCGGTTAGTGTTTGCAAAAAATCTATAAGATATTTTTGGTCATCAGCAGTTAATACGCCTATATCATAGACTTCGCGAGCGGCATGGCTATCAAAATTTGGAGAGGACGAATAAAAATTAAGAACATCAGATAGCTTTCTAAATCTACCATCGTGCATATACGGATAGGTGAGTGCAATATTACGTAGGCTTGGTACTTTAAATTTGTAATTGTCTTCTGCCTTTCCTGTAATTGCTCCTCGTCCTTTGTCTTGTAAAACAGTATCGGGTTTTAGTCCGTTATTTCTAAATGTATTGTCTGTAAATAAGGGTTCGGAATGGCAATTAGCACATTTATTTCTAAATAATTGTAACCCCTTTTTCTCGTAGGCAGTAAATGTATCTGTCCCTTCCATATATTTATCGTACTTAGAATTTGCAGAAATCATTAAACCTGTAAACTGTGTAAGTGCCTTTAGTATTCGTTCGCTATTAATAAGCGTATCGCCATAAGCATTTTTAAAATCTGTTTTGTAATTTATATTAGCACCCAGTTTTAATAGAATGTTAGCTACTGTTTCATTCATTTCCACCGGGTTAGTTATTGGGCTTATGGGTTGTACCTCAATATGATTAACGCCACCGTCCCACATAAAATCATCTTTCCATATTAAGTTTTGCAATGCAGGCACATTGCGTTTGCCTATTAAGCCATTTATACCATGGCTTAGAGCATGGTCTATATGAGCAAATGCCGCAATACGTTGATGGCAACTGGCGCAACTTGTAGTACTGTCTTTAGAAAGAATCGGGTCATAAAATAGCTTTCTGCCCAGTACAAATATTTCGGGGCTAAGTTTATTGTTCTTAAACTTGTACAGCGGTTTCGGAAATGTTTTCGGAACTTTGAATTCTACATCTTCTTTGCTGATATTGAAATAGTTATTTTGGGCTGTAAAGCCCAATAATAAAATGCAGAGCAAGAATATAGATACTAAAAAGCAGCTTTTTTTGTTCATCATTTAATACTTATAACAGAAAACATATCCATATAATTATCTGCAATTAATGTTGCATTATGAAAGTCAGTAACCGATGAAATTTTAGTAAAATCAATTATTTGCCGACTTTTAAACATTTCAGCTATATCCACTTTTATATGTATTTCTTTATCTTCTTTAAAATCAGATTGTACGTTAAAGTTAAGTATAATTTGCCTTATACAGTTATGTGGTATTTTATAGCCACCTATATGGTATTCAAGCATATTGCCAGTTGAGGAAGATTGGGGCGATTTACCTTCTAATTTCAAGAAAATATAACCGGTATTCCAAGCCCAAAACATTCCATTTACGGGGTCTAAAGCACCCGATTGAGCCCCACTGCAATTATCTGCACTATCAACGCCTAAAGTAAATTGTATGCCTGTGTAGCTATCGGCAGGTATATTATTAATATGAAGTACTTTAGATAAGCTATCTTCTTCATTTATTAAAAAATAATCTTTATTAATTGCTGTAATACCATTTTTGCTAATTAGCGATATATTACCTATATAATATTTAAATTTTGTAATTGTATATAATTGTCCTAACTCATTTATATAATTTACAGTATCAAATTGAATTATTCTATCTTTAACATAATGGTCGAAATAGAGTGTAACCTTACACCACGCATTAAAACAAAATAACATGGCAACCGATAAGGTTGCCATGAATTTATATATAGACACTGATTTTTTCAAAATAAGTAATATTTTATTGCACTCTTATTTATTCTTTACAATCTTTTCGGTAACCTTTACTCCATCGCCCTCAAAGCTAAGCATATAAATGCCTGCTTGCAAGCCTATCAGGTTTAAAGTATAGGCAATAGTTGGTTGCATATTGTCTATAACTCTTACCACTTGTCCGGCACTATTTAATAAGGTTGCTCTTATGTTATTCCCGTTTTCGGCATCCATATAAATATATGCATAATCTTGTGCCGGATTAGGTGCTATTTGGTATTTTATGGTATTAATTGGCATTTTTGTAATACCTGCGGTAGAATAAGTAGTGTCTGTGCCTGTAGGTACTGCATGTGTGCTTGTAGAAATTACTGTGCCATAATAAGTAGGGCCTAATACAAAAGGATAAGCGGGTTTTAAGCTGTCATCAATAGTTACGAAATAGGCATAAGTACCAGCCGGATATTCCGGTGTATAGCAAAAACGGCCGTTATGCACATCTAAATCTCCGGCACCTGCCGTATAAATATAGTCATCAACACAGTCGCCTAAAGGGTAGGTAGCAATAGGGTGCGGGCCACTGCTACGGGTAGTATCTGTGGTAAGAATATAGCTGCTACGCATTCTTTTTATCGGCCCGGATGCTGAAGTTACACTTGCATAACCATAGACACCATATATGGGAAAGCCATCGAACGCATAGCCAATAATAGGTGAATGATGGGTGCTGTCGGCATCGTTATATAAACATTTAGGATTTACATGGTTATGATAATCACCACCGGGAGCAGGATGCCCAAGGCAGGAATCAAAACTGACACCTTCAAAAATCAAAGCATTTCTGTTCCAAGAAGTGCCGGGACCCATTGCCCATGCACTTGTAGAAGAATTCCAATGGAAGCCGTCTTCGGGATTGAAAATGGATACTCCATTGCTCCATAAACCGATAGTACCTAAACCGGTTTTAGTTAATGTACCTGTGTTTTGAACCGGATTTCTTGGAAATTGGCAAACAATATTTTGTGGCGAAGGCACATTAGGATTACTTGGCCATGGCCCAATAGCATACTCCGGAATACAGTTAGTACTTACATATACATAACTTGCATTATACTGCACCAATTGCACATTAGACACGTAACCACCATAGCCGGTAAGTGTAGTATTTTGATGCCAAGAGGTAATAGTTGGACCTACTTGTGCTGCCAAGTGCAAAGAAACGATTGCAGCAAGAAACAATAAAGATATTTTTTTGTGCATAAAATGAGTATTTAAATTATTAGACGCAACATAATTCGTATTCCTTCGCTTGAAATTCTATTTTTTAACAAAATTTAACAGAACAGACTGATATTGGTCATTTTATTTTAGAGAGGTTGGACTTAGAAACTTTTTTGTTTTGTCAAATCATATCTTTAGTACATCTGCAACTATTTCCTGTTGCATTAAAACATAAGTTTGACTTGTTAAGCAGTCTTTGCTCTCGAAATTAAACCTATACCTATAAATAAAAAATAGACTGTTTTGCACCACATTATAAATTACACACCCAATCTTCATTTTTGATGGTTTCTTCAATTCTCAGTTATAGACTTCAAAAAGAAAAAAGGTCGTAATTCTTTGTCGCCATTCATTTTTTGAGTATTTCTTCTTTTTTTTGAGAAATTGAAAATTATAAAAATATAACCCATAAATATTCAGACCAAGATGTGAACCAAAATCAGTACGTAATACCAATTAGACTTGTAAATCAAACTAAAATATATTACCTTTGCAATATGGCAAAGGCACTAATAGTTAATGTAACAGAGAGCACAAAGGAGCTCAAATCAATTCAAAGGCAAAAGCCCTCCTACTATAGCCGGATACAGATGCTTCTTCTTATTAAAGAGGGTAAGTTTATTACCAAAGACTCATTAGCTGAAGCTTTAAAAGTGAGTACACAGTCTGTACATATCTGGCGAACTAAATACAATGCAGGGGGTATTGCACTATTACTGGAGGATAAGCGAGGCGGTAAGCCTGCAAAGATTACCGGGCAAGTCCACCAGCAACTCAGTGACCGTCTTAATAGTAGTAAAGAAGGGTTTATATCCTTTATAGAAATACAACAGTGGCTAAAAGAAAATTTTGGAATAGAAATGAAATATCAAGCTATCAATAAGTTTGTAAAAAGAAAGTTTGGAGGCAAACCAAAGGTGGCTCGAAAAAGCCAAATCAATAAAGATGATAGCGCCGAGACCTTATTAAAAAAAACTATCCGAGGAGCTAAAACATATTAAATATAAGAAAATAAATAGTGCTTGTAAATCTGTCAATTTGTATTATCAGGATGAAAGTAGATTTGGATTGATGACCATTCTTCGCCGAATGATAACAGCTAAAGGGGTAAAGCCTATTGACCCTTATCAGCATAAGTTTAAGAACCTCTATTTGTTTGGTGCTTTCTCCGCTATGAATGGAGAGCATTTTTTATTAGAACTGCCTTACTGTAACAGTGATCCTTTTCAGGTATTTCTTTACCTGTTTGCACAATCCAATCCTGATGAGTTTAAAATTCTAATCCTTGACAACGCAGCTTTTCATCATGCAAAAACATCAGTTATTCCCAATAACATTGCATTGCTATTCTTACCCGCTTATTGCCCTGAATTAAACCCTGCTGAAAATATGTGGCAGTACATTAAGGGAAAAGTTAGCATGGGTATTCATAAAACATTAGAAGAACTCCAAAATACATTAGCAAATATAATACAAAATGGTGTAGCAAGAAACGTAATCAAGCCTAAAGAAAAGGAGTAGTTACATGGTTCAACAACATAGGGGCTGAAAAACCTCCAGCCCCTACAAATATATATCCAATACTTATAAAAATCCTCCCCTAACTACACCCCGTAGTTGTGCCGCAATTAGGACACATGTAACAAGTGCCGTTTCTTAGGGTTATGTTGCCACACTGGCGGCAAACGGGTGCATCGGCACTGGTACCCATCAATTTTTTCATTTCTAAGCTGTTTGTGTTGCTGTGTAAGGCTAATTCAGCAGGTTCGTGTACAGGTGATTTTAGCTTTTGTACTGCTATTTGCGGCGGTGTTATTCTTACTTGAGACAGCTCTTTTTGTTTATTCTCAATTTCCAATTTTTTAGATGTTTTCTCCGGGTCGGGTACATGTATTAGGTCTTCACGGTCTAAATACTCGTACGCCAATAAGCGGAAAATATAATCTAATACAGAGGTAGCATTTTTAATATTCGGGTGTTCTACCATTCCGGATGGTTCAAACCTACTGAAAATAAATTTGTCAACATATTCTTCTAATGGTACACCATACTGTAAGCCCACAGATATAGCAATAGCAAAGCTGTTAAGCAAGCTACGCATGGTAGCCCCTTCTTTAGCCATGTCTATAAATATTTCGCCCAGCGTACCATCGTTATATTCACCTGTGCGTAAAAACAGTGCCTGCCCGCCTACTTTACCTTTTATGGTATAGCCTCTACGCTTTGCCGGCAATTGTTTGCGTTCCACTATTTGGCTTAGCTCTCTTTTAAGTTGGGTATCAGGGCTTTCCTGCACGCGTCTGTTTACCTCTGCAAGCAATTCTTGTACCGTAAGTTTGCTCATATCAACAATACTGCTTACAGGTGCTTCGGTAGTTGAAGCAATTGCGTTTGCGGTTTCTTCCTTGGTATCTTCTTTTTTCTTTTTATCGCTTTTGTTACTAAGCGGTTGGCTCAATTTAGACCCGTCTCTGTATAACGCACAAGCCTTTAACCCTAATTGCCAGCTTAAGTAATAGCAATCTTTAATTTCTTCTATACTGGCATCGTTAGGTAGGTTAATGGTTTTAGATATAGCGCCGCTAATAAACGGTTGCACAGCACCCATCATGCGTATATGCCCCATGGCATGTATATAACGTACTCCTTTTTTGCCACAGGTATTCGCACAATCAAATACCGACAGATGTTCGTTTTTAAGCAGTGGTGCTCCTTCTACGGTCATTGTACCGCAGGCGTAGTCGTTGGCAGCTTCTATGGCTGCATCGCTAAAGCCCAATTCGTAAAGCATATTGAAATCGGGAGCATGGTATTTTTCAGGGGTGAAACCTAAACGTTGCATACATTCTTCGCCAAGGTTATGCACATTAAATACGAAACCTATTTCAAATGCACTTTCAACCGCTGTATCTAATTTCTTTAACTCCGACGCTATAAATCCTTTTTCGCTTAATGTTTGGTGATTTATATATGGTGCACCTGCAAAAGTGCCATGTCCTTTGGCATATTTTACAATTGCATCTATTTCTTCGGTTTTATAACCTAATTTCTTTAATGCTGCGGGTATCGATTGATTGATGATTTTAAAATACCCGCCACCCGATAGTTTCTTGAATTTTACGAGTGCAAAATCGGGTTCTACACCGGTAGTATCGCAGTCCATAACCAAACCAATGGTACCTGTTGGGGCTATAACTGTTGCTTGTGCATTACGATAGCCGTATTGCTCGCCATATTGCACGGCATCATCCCAAGCTTTAGTAGCAGCTTTTAATAAATAATCCGGGCAATATTTAGCATTAATACCCATAGGTTTTATTTCTATACCCTCGTAGGCATCAATTGCATCATAGGCGGCAGCACGATGATTCCGCATTACACGCATCATGTCTTCTTTATTTTCTTCATATTTAGCAAAAGTTCCTAATGCATTTGACATTTCTGCCGATGTTTTATAAGCCACACCATTCATAATTGCACTTATAGAACCGGCGATAGCACGGGCAGGTTCGCTGTCGTAAGCAATACCGCTTACCATAAGTAAACTGCCTAAATTAGCAAAGCCTAAACCAAGTGTGCGATAATCATAACTTAATTGTGCTACTTCGGGCGAAGGGAATTGCGCCATTAGTACCGAAATTTCTAATACCACTGTCCATAAACGCACCATATATTCAAAACCCTTCACATTAAACATTCCACTTTCTTCATTATAAAACTGGCGTAGGTTTAAGGAAGCCAAATTACAAGCTGTATTATCTAAAAACATATACTCAGAGCAAGGATTAGATGCTCTTATTTTACCACCTTTAGGGCAAGTGTGCCATTCGTTAATTGTGGTATCGTATTGTGTACCCGGGTCTGCACAACGCCAAGCAGCATAAGCTATTTTATCCCAAAGAGCCTTTGCCGATGTTGTTCTCATTGTTTTCCCCGTACTGCGAGAAGTCATAATCCATTCTTCATTATTGTCTAACTTACGAAAGAAGGAATTAGGAATACGAACAGAATTATTAGAGTTTTGTCCTGAAACGGTTTTATAAGCCTCTCCTTCGTAGTCAGACGGATAGCCGGCAGCAATAAGTGCTGCTACTTTCTTTTCTTCTTCTACCTTCCAGTCAATAAAGTTTTCTACTTCGGGATGGTCTAAATCTAAACAAACCATTTTAGCGGCACGGCGAGTAGTACCACCACTTTTAATAGCACCTGCTGCTCGGTCTCCTATTTTCAGAAAGCTCATTAGCCCGCTCGATGTACCACCGCCGCTTAATTTCTCGCCCTCGGCACGTATATTACTATAGTTAGTACCCACACCCGACCCATATTTAAATATACGTGCTTCGCGTACCCATAAATCCATAATACCACCTTCGTTTACCAAATCATCGTCCACACTTAATATAAAACAAGCGTGTGGCTGCGGCCGTTCATAAGCATTTTTAGATCGTTCCAGCCTTCCGCTTTCCGGACTTACAAAATAGTGTCCTTGCGGCTTGCCCTCAATACCATAGCTTGAAAACAAACCGGTATTAAACCATTGCGGGCTATTGGGTGCACAGCTTTGCATAAGAATACTATACACTAATTCATCATAAAATATTTGTGCATCGTTTGCTGATGTGAAATAACCATATTTTTCGCCCCAAGTACGCCAACAATTAGCCATTCTGTCTGCAACTTGTTTAATGGAAGTCTCGCTGCTTGTACTACCGTCAGGTTGTGGAACGCCTGCTTTACGGAAATATTTCTGTGCAAGTATATCGGTAGCTATTTGCGACCAATGTTTAGGAACTTCTACATTGTGCATTTCAAATACCTTTTCGCCATTAGGGTTACGTATTACCGATGTGCGGTAATCGTACTCAAACATGTCGAAAGGGTTTATGTTGTTGCGGGTATAATGTCTTTCAAATTGAAGACCTTTATTATTGTATTTGCTACTCATATATAAAACGATTTTTTTGCTTTCTTTTTATTGTGGGACAGCTAAATTAATTAAAACAACAGCCACAGAAAAAAATAGAAATTAACCCTGTGTGGATAACCTATGTATAGCAAGCCAATAAACAATAAGTTTTTTTTTACTGATATAATATTTTTTATTATTTAAGACACGCTTTGTTTTTTAGTAATTCAAGTACTATTTAGGTAGTAGAGTTTTCATTATAAAACTAAAAATTTTTTACAAGTACTACCTGCGTTATTAAATATTGCTCCTTTTCTTACAACAGTAACAGCCGTTATATTGGCAATAGGTATGTTGTGTGCTGTAATAATACACATTAACAGGAAAGAGTATAAACAAAATATGTTACCATCATTTTTGTTTATCTCAGCATCTGTAGTAACCTTGCTAAAGCTTTTTGGCTATTAATTATTACAAAATTTTGAGTAGTCAAACCTTTTTTGTTTTGTACTTTGTATTGCCCCGCTTTAAAAAGAGCCTTCTTTGAGAAAAGCTCTTTTTTTATTTAATTAAGAAATCTAATTAATACATTGTTCATTAGATTTATTTAAATTTTTTGTTTATACTTTTATACTAAAATATATTTCGGATATTTTACGTTAAATACGTTTTAGACCTTTAATCTATTTGTACAAATCATACAATTTTTTAATTACTACAATACAAATGAAAGATTTTACACACATTAATGACAAAGGACAAGCAACAATGGTAGATGTGAGTGAAAAACAAGTCTCGCTCCGCACTGCAATTGCAAGAAGTATAATAGTTATGCCTGAAGAGGTGATAGAACAATTGATAGTTGACAATTTAAATACAAAAAAAGGTGCTGTTTTTCAAACTGCAATTATAGCAGGCGTAATGGCTGCAAAAAAAACAGGTGAGCTAATACCGCTATGCCATCCTTTGGGTTTAGATAGTTGCAAAATAAATATACATATTAATGACCAAAAGGAAATAGTAATAGATTGTGCAACAACTATACATGCAAAAACAGGTATAGAAATGGAAGCTTTAGTTGGTGCAACTATTGCTGCCCTAACTATTTATGATATGTGTAAGGCATTAAGCAAAGATATTGTTATAAAGGAAACTAAGTTAATTGAAAAAACAGGTGGCAAACATGACTTCAAAAGGACATAAAAGGCATGCTGATATTTTGAAGCCTACGCTTGGAAACTACGCAAGAAATGAATGGGCAATTGTAGGAACAAATTGTGAGAATATTAAATCTTTAGCTCAAGTAGTATTCAAAGAATTATCGTCGCAATATAGTTGCGCATATATAGACACAAAACATATAGATGAGAAAACCGAACCACTAACTAAATTTGATTCCGGCATTCAAATTGATTTTTTAAACTGTATAAATTATCAGCAAGTAAAATATAATGCCACTTTTAATTCATTTCAAAACAAAGAATTATTCAATGCTTGCGATATTGTACTTGCAAATGGTAATCACCACGAAGCAAAAGCACAAATTGTAGTTATTGACGAAAAGAAAAAAACATCACTTCAAAAAAGATTTACTCAATTAAACAATATCAAATTAATACTTCTAAAAGATACTGAAAACGATATTTTTAGTTTTATTAAAGAGTTATTACCTGAAAATAATTCTATACCGGTTATTCAATTTAATGATATTGATAAAATTATCAGCTTTTTCAAGAATGAATTATTAAGTGCAAAACCGGAATTAAATGGGCTAATATTGGCAGGTGGCAAAAGTATAAGATTAGGTAAAGATAAAAGCAAAATTAATTGGCATGGAAAAGAACAACGATACTATATTGCAGATTTGCTAAAACAAAGCTGCAAAAACGCATATATTTCGTGCCGAGAAGAACAAAAAAATGAAATTGATTCGTCCTATTCCATTATTCCGGACTCTTTTACGGGCTTAGGTCCTTACGGGGCTATTTTATCTGCCTTAAGAGAACAACCCGATAAGGCTTGGCTTATAGTAGCATGCGACTTACCTTTGGTAAAGAAAAATACAATAGAACTACTAATCAATAATCGTAATTGCTCTTCACTTGCTACAACTTTTAAAAGTCCGCATGATGGCATGCCGGAACCACTAATCACAATATGGGAGCCTAAAAGCTATGCTATTTTACTCTCTTTTTTGGCACAAGGTATTTCTTGCCCCCGAAAAGTATTAATGAACAACAACACACATATTATTGAGCCAAATAACCCGGAAGAATTATTAAATGTGAATACTGTTGATGATTTGAAAAATGTAAATGATTATATGTAAAGAAGCATAATGGATGCAATTTACTAGCACAATATTATTTTGTATTTTATACATTCTTAAGCCAATTAGATTCTTTTATAAAAAAGTGTTTTCAATTTCTTTAGATAAATTTACACAGCCCAATCAATACGTTTTTATTTGGCAGTAAAACAGCAGTTACAAAATATAGCAAGGTTCGGAGTAATACCAATTAGACATCAAAAAAGTTTGTTTAATATTTTATAGAGTGTAGCATTGAAAAAAATAATATTACAGGATGGGAATATAGCAAAATGCCTGCTAATTTATAGGAAAACATAATTTAAACTGAGTACCAACATTTTCTTCGCTGTTTATTTCTATGTAACCACCCAATAATTCTATTTGTTTTTTTACCATAAATAACCCCATCCCCTTACCTTCTACATGATTATGGAATCTATTATATAAACCAAAAATTTTACGTCCATTCTTATTTAAATTGATACCAATACCATTATCTTTAAAAACAATAAAAACATAATTATCATTTTTAGTACTCGTAATTTCTATTATGGGTTCTATATTAAGTTTGCAATACTTAATACTATTAGAAATTAAATTATAAAAAATACTATGGAAATAACTACGAATAGAGTTTATTGTCTCATTTTGTTCAAAATTTGTTATTACTGTAAATTTTATATAATTGAAATTGTTATTTATAGTAAATACAATATCATTAATTAAATTTGGAAAATTTATTAATTCTCTTTTTTCTGCAATATCTTTATTTAAACTTATAATATTGTTTATATCTTTAATTACTTCATCTAACTTATAGCTCGTTTCTTGAATTCCATTAATTATTTCCAACATATCTGTTGCAGGTACAATACCATCTGTTAATAAACTGGTTAAGCCAAGAATGCTGGCTACAGGTGCCCTTAAATTATGAGATACGATATAAGCAAATTGTTCTAAATCATGATTCCGTAAAATAAGGTCTTCTTTTATTTTTGTTTCTTCTAACTCTAAATTTTTTCTTATTGTAATGTCTCTCAAAGATATAATTGCACCAATTGTGCAGTTTTCCTCATTTATAACAGGGTGAAAACGTGCGTTATACCACTTAATATTTTCATTTATTGCATTAAAGTTGAGTTCATAATTAACATCTATGCCAAGTAGTGTTGTATTAATTGCATTTATTAGTTCTGTTTGCTGTTGAGAACTAATAAAATCTTTAACAGATTCAAACATTTCCAAAGCATTTTGCCCTATTTCAACTTTTATACCAAAGTGCTCTGTAGCAAATGTATTCATAGGTTTATTTAAAGACACTATGTTCTTATTCAAATCAAGTAATAAATAACATATATCTGTATGGTCGAATATTGCTTTTAAATTAGCCTCTGTTTTATGTCTTAAAAACTCTTCATTTTTGATGTTTGTAATATCAATATTTATAGACATTACTGCATAAATTTCACCGGTATCATTTTTTAAAGGAAAATAATCAGTTTGAAAATAGGTGTTTTTAACTTTTAATATTTCCGATACTTTTTCGCCATTAAAAGCTCTTTCTCTAAAACTAATAATATTATTATTAAAACTATCAGGTAAACCTTTAATTAAATTACTATGAATTATTTCAGTTTTATTTAATCCTAATTTATGAATACCCTCTCCCTCGGCAAAAATTATTTCTCTATTTTTATTTATTATTGTTATTACTGCACCCGGCAAATGAGCAGTAATAGTTTTATAAATTTTTTCGCTTTCTATTAGTTTTTCTTCAATTTCTTTTTTTTCTGTAATATCATATCTAATTGATAAATATTGATACGGTTTCATATCTTTATCTAAAAAAGGTACTATCACAGCATCTAACCATCCACATTTGCCTTCTTTATTTTTATTTTTTATTTCGCCTTTCCATACTTTTCCTGCTGTTATTGTATCCCAAAGTTCTTTAAAAAATTCTTTAGTATGGTAACCCGAATTTACAATATTATGTGTTTGCCCTATAAGTTCTTCCTTACTATACTTAGAGAATTTACAAAAAATATCATTTACATATTTAATAATGCCATTCGTGTCGGTTATTGCAACAACAAAAGACTGATATAGAGCATATTTATAATCTTCAACTTCCTTAAGGCTTTTTTTTATTTTTTCTTCAGTATCTTTTTTTTCTGTTATATCTCGTAATGTAGATTGTATGCCTACTAATTTATTTTCTTCAATTATTTTTGAAACACGCAATTCCATCCATCGTTTTTCGCCATCTTTTCTAATACATATAAACTCAAAATCATTCGGTATATCTTCACCGGCAATTCTCCTTTTACTTCTGTTCAATAATAATTCAAAATGTCCAGGCTGTATAAATTTTTTTAAATCTATGTTTTCTAGTTCATCTCTTGTAATACCAAATAATTTTAGAAATTGATTATTTACAAATATAATTTTGCCGTTCAAGTCATTTATTACCAAACCTTCAATAATATTTTCAACTACACGTTTGTAATTTAATTCAGACATTTTAAGCAACATTTCCGATTTTTTTCGTTCAGAAATATCTCTTGCAATCTTTGAAGCACCTATTACAATACCATCTATGTTTATTATAGGCGATACAGTAAGTGATATATATATATGAGTGCCATCTTTTTTTAATCTTGTTGTTTCATAATGTTTTATGTGTTCACCCGCTTTAATTCTATTTAATATTAGTGCCTCTTCATGTATTTTTTCTCCAGGAATGAGTATTGTAATTTGCTTGCCAATTATTTCATCATACATATAATCAAAAAGCAATTCAGCACTATTGTTCCAAGCTGTAATTTTTCCATCTAATGATAGACCAATTATAGCATCATTCGACGAATTGACAATGGATTCGTAAAATGCTAATTCTTCATTTTGGAACATTCTATTCATTAAGATAAATGTATCTTTTTTTATTTTAAAAATATTTAATATGCAAATTTACAAATTATTACCTCACTGTAGAAATGATTTTTATCATGTTTTAACAAAATGTTTGGATTTTTTTTTATCCAAATTTCAATAAAATACCAAGTAGTATTATATTGTAATATAGACAAATTAATATTCAATCAATTATAAATTATTTATTGTTTTATATAATTTATGGTTAAAATAAAAATATACATAATACACATGTGTTATTGCTAATTAACAGCATATTCGTAAGGCAATAAATTAAATTAATGCCAAATAGGCACATAAATTTAACAATATATATATACTAATTTACAAAAGTGATTTATTTAATTTTTTAATAAATTAGCTTGTTTAAATATTAGAAATTCAGAAAAGTGGTTTATTAATGAGTTTATTTTAATTTTCTTTCTAATTCTGCAATTCTATTTACTGCATCTTGTAATGCATTGTCCTTTTCTTCATTTGTTTTCTTGATTTCCTCCAATGCTTTATCTTTTTCCTCTAATTCCTTCTGCTTTTCTTCTAATTCTTGTACTCTTTCTCCAATTATCGTATCTTTTTCCTCAATTTCTTTCTTATTTTCTCCTAATATTCTATCTTTTTCTTCTATAGATATCTTATTTTCTTCTAATGCTTTTTTGTTTTCTTCTAATGCTCTGTTTTTTTCCTCTATAGCTATCTTATTTTCTTCTAATGCCTTCTTGTTTTCTTCTACTTCCAATTCTATTTCAAATAATTCGTGCTTATAAACACGCATGGCTTCCCTTTCGGTTTCAAGATATTGTTGTTTCTTTTGGTCTGTTCCTAAATAAT
>CAIYTT010000163.1 GCA_903929195.1 uncultured Bacteroidota bacterium | reverse complement strand
TTCCATAAACTTCTTAATTAAAGCTGCGATTACATGTGAAGTTTTAGGATCAAAGTTATCTTCTGGCCCATAAAGATTTGTCGGGATTAAGTAAATGCAGTTAAATCCATATTGCTTGCGGTAAGTTTAAAAAATTGCTTTTTGTTTTGGCATTACTACAATTGGGTAGCTAAGTGGTTCTTTTTGCTCAAAATAGGTTGTGGGTATATATCCAATCTTTTTAGGTTTGGCAGATTCTTTAATAGGTGTTAATTGTACAATTTCAACTTTTTGTATCACATTTTTTTGTTCACTTTGTTTATTAACTGGTGTGTGCTGTATAATAACGGTTTCTGGTTTATTTATTTTAAAACGATAATCAATAAGCTCAGATAGTTTGGGCTGTATAATAACTGGTTCTGCTTTTGTTGGTATTGGTTTATTTAAAGTAGATACTTTTACTGTTGGTATCGTTTCAATAGGCTTTACAGTGGTTGGTTGTAGTGGTTGTTTTACTGGTTGGGGTGCTGGTGTTTGTTTTATTTCTTCAATAACTGTAATTGGTGGTATAGTATTTGTTTCATCAATAGGTTGTTTTGGTATTTTTCGTTTGTATAAATAGGAGTAAATAATTGAACTGAAAACAACAACAAAACCTGCAACAATATACCAATATTCTTGCACCAAATTTTGCATATTTATACCCTTGCCTAATGAATCAATTTGTAAAACCATTTTTAGAAATTTGTATCCTCAAATGTAAGATGTTTTTCTTTGATGATACTTCCCGTTCTACTTGATTTTTCGATAGGGTTTCAAGATGTAAATATAAGTCCTATCTGTGAAAGTATTTTTTGCCTTTTTAAGTGTTTTCACCTGCAAATAGTTAATGTATAATGGTCTCTTGTTTAGACCAATTTATTGGTAATACGGCGAAATCCTAGAATATTAAATGCATTTTTATCTAGCAAATGGTTCTCAACAATCCCAAAAGTCTTTATTGCATAAGGAGTTTTATATTTTAATTTGCTTTTTTAATTATGATTATTTTTAATTTGTGTATCTTTATTTTAAAAATAGAGTACTACAAACAATGAGTAAAGAAATAAGATGGAAACAACGCTACACCAATTTCCAAAAAGCACTTTTTCAATTGCAAGATGCAGTAGGTAAAGAAACCTATTCTGCCTTAGAAATGCAAGGATTAATACATTGTTTTGAATATACGATTGATTTAGCTTGGAAAACTTTGCAAGATATAATACATGCAAAGGGTTATCCTGAAATAAACGGACCCAGACCTGTATTAAGAAAAGCGTTTGCAGAAGGATATATAACCGAAGATGAAGGGTGGTTAACCATGTGGGATGATAGGCTAACAACCTCACACTCTTATGATGAAATTGCAGCCTTACAAATTGTATCAAATATTAAGGAAAAATACTTCTTTTTGTTTCAAGATTTACACAAACGATTGGCAATAGAGCCGGACATTTTTTAAACAATCTTTTTTTAGATTCATGCAATTCGGATTATCAATTGAGCGGTATAATAGAATGAAGGCTGTCTTTAGCAATTTGAATGCTATAGAGGAGGTAATTGTATTTGGATCACGGGCATTGGGAACGTTTAGACCGAACTCTGATATTGATTTTGCATTAAAAGGCGAAAATATTTGCTATAACGATATTTTAAAACTATACCGCCTATTTGATGAGTTACCGTATGGATATACTTACGATATATTGGATTATAAAACAATTACAAACCCCGAATTAATAGCACATATAGATAATTTCGGACTTAGCCTTTATAAGAAAAATGGTGATGTAAGTTGAGAGCATGTTGACAGATTCTTGCAACTAAGTAAAACCCATTAATTTCATTAATATATCCAGTGTGTTGGGTTCAATTGTGCTGAATTGTAACATTTATAATCGGTTAGTTCGTTATTAAATAATGCGCAAGCGAGGTAAATCTTTGGCAAGGAGAGCCATTTTACATTTGTTAAAACGGTTTTTATTTTTTCATCACCATAATATCTTCTGCATTCACGAATATCAGGTACATCGCCACGTTCAAATACGCGCTCTATTAAAAAGGCAGCATAGATATCATAATCTATCGTATCATAATTTACATCCCAAAATATACGTTTATTAAAAACAGTGGCTTCCTTTATGGTTTGCATTATGTAAAGTTAGTGTGTTATTATAAATTTATTATTTTATAAAAATGTATATTTTATACCTTAGTAACAATATTATTAGTCTATGTAATAGATATTACACTGTCTTATTTCTTTTAAAATCAGAAAAATTTATTTTTTATTAAAATATACAACATAAAAGTATTTATACTTACGAAGATACTTTTTTTGGTAATCATACAATCTTTTTGACCTATGTTTATTATCTTGCAACTCTAAAATTTCATTTAATGAAAACAACAATAGGCATTTATAAAAATCATGATTTAGCAGTTGAAGCTGTTCAAAAGTTAAAGGACGCAAATTACCCAATGTCGCATTTAACGATAATGGGTAAAACAGAAAGTGAGCAAATAGATGAGGAAATGCATATATCTGCAAAAAATCCGTTGAAAGTAGCCGGTATCGGTACAGGTACGGTTGTGGGTACTGCTTTGGGCATTTTAGTAGGTACCGGTGTATTTGCTATTCCCGGTTTTGGTTTTATTTATGGTGCAGGTGCATTGGTAGGTGCATTGGCCGGTTTTGATTTCGGCATGATAGGTGGTGGTTTAGCTACATTTTTAGCAACTGTTGGTATTAAAGATGAAAATGAAAAAAAATACCACGATGCATTAGTTGATGGCAAATTCTTATTAATTGTTCATGGTAATAAATCGGATGTAGAAAAAGCAAAAGAAATGCTTTGTGAAAATAATAATTTTCAAGATGTTTAATATAGATTAAATTATTAAGAAAGTTGCATAAACTTAAACGATAGGAAGCAAAGAATTGTGGGCATATTCAATTCATTGCATCCTATCGTTTTTTATAATGCAGTAGAAAAATGTGTATGTTACTTTGCTTTTCTTAGCAATGCTTTTTGGGCAGCAGCAACTATATTTTCTTTTGTTAGTCCATATTTTTGCATTAACTGGTTTGGAGTACCGCTTTCACCAAAAGTATCCATAACAGCAACGTATTCGTGTGGTACTGCACAATAACGAGAAGCTACGTTTGCAATACTATCACCAAGACCACCATTTATCTGATGTTCTTCGGCTGTAACAATACAGCCTGTTTTTGTGATAGATTTTATGATTGCAGCCTCGTCTAAAGGTTTTATAGTATGTATATTTATTAATTCTACCGAAATACCTTTTTCAGCCAATATTTTAGCTGCTTCTACTGCATGCCATACCATGTGGCCACAAGCAAAGATACTTATATCTGTTCCTTCTGCTAATAGTTGAGCTTTACCAATTTCAAAATGCGCATTTTCGGCAGTAAAGTTTGCACATTTAGGTCTTCCGAAACGTAAATAAACAGGCCCCTCATAATCAGCAATGGCCATAGTAGCGGCTTTAGTCTGGTTAAAGTCGCAAGGAACAATAACAGTCATACCGGGTAGCATTTTCATCATGCCAATATCTTCTAATACCTGATGTGTAGCACCGTCCTCACCTAAAGTAAGCCCGGCATGAGAAGCACATATTTTTACATTTTTACCACTATAAGCCACCGATTGTCTTATCTGGTCATAAACTCTTGAGGTAGAGAAATTGGCAAAAGTAGTCGTATAGGGTATTTTACCACCAATGGTAAGTCCGGCAGCAACACCAATCATATTTGCTTCTGCAATACCACATTGTATAAAACGGTCGGGAAATTCTTTTATAAAAGCATTTAATTTTAAAGAACCAGCCAAATCTGCAGTTAGTGCAACTACATTTTTATTTTTTCTTCCCACTTCAAGAATACCTTCACCAAAACCTCCACGGGTTTCTTTTTCATTTAATATTTGTATATCCTGCAACATGGCGGCAAAAATACATTTATGTTTTGGTAAAAGAACTGTTTTCTTTCAACAGTAATTTTTTGTTTTAATAAATATACATTTAACTAATTTAATATATTGGGGTAATTTATTTTTGCTCAATCCAAACAAAAAAATATCTTTGCTAAGTTTAAAGTCTGTAAATAATAAAAATATATGTTACAACAATCTACTATTTCTTTTTTGTCGGCATTAGCACAAAATAATAACAAGCCTTGGTTTGATGAGCATAGAGATATTTACGAAAAAGCAAAAAAAGATTTTGAAGTATTGGTAAGTGAAATTTTAAAGGAATTAGCCATTATAGAACCGGGATTTAAAGAACAGCAAGCCAAAGATTGTATTTTCAGAATATTTCGCGATGTGCGATTTTCAAAAGATAAAACACCTTATAAAGCTAATTTTGGTGCGGGTTTTAGCAGTAGAGGCAAAAATTTTACAGGGGCAGGATATTATCTACACCTTGAACCCGGAAAAAGTTTTGTTGGTGGCGGACTTTGGCAACCTGATGCTCCATTGCTAAAAGCTATCAGGCAAGAGATTGATTATAATTTCAATGAATTTAAAGGAATTATAGAGAATGAACGTTTTAAACAAAAATTTCAACATATTAACGGTGAGCGTTTGCAAACGAATCCAAAAGGTTATGCAGCCGACAACCCGGCAATAGAATATCTTAAATTTAAAAGTTTTACGGTTTCAAGCTCAATAGATGAGAAGATACTATGTACTAATGAATTGATTACCAATTGTATAGATGCATTTACTACAATGAAAGATTTTATTGCTTTTTTAAATAAATCATTACATTAAAACAACAGTACTTATTTTATAAATAAATTACAAAAACAAATAAAATAATAGAATGAAAGTATTAATAATTATGGGTTCTGCAAGCGATGAGAAAATAATGCAGGAAAGTGTTAATTGGCTTACTTGGTTTGGTATAGAGCAAGAAATGGTTGTGGCATCTGCTCACCGCAATCCGGATAAGGTTAGAGATTTAATGGTAAATGCAGAAAAAAATGGATTTGGTGTTGTAATTGCAGCAGCAGGTATGGCAGCAGCTTTACCCGGGGTTTGTGCTGCATACACACAATTACCCGTTTTGGGTGTACCGTTAGAGGGCGGGTTGCAAGGTGGTATTGATGCATTATACAGTATTGTGCAAATGCCGGCAGGGTTACCTGTAGGTACATTGGCTGTAGGTAAGGCAGGTGCTAAAAATGCAGCAGTATTAGCAGCAAGGATACTCGCACTTTCTAATAAAAATATTGCCGAAAAACTTATTGAATTTAAAAATAATGAATATAAAATCTAAAACTTAACGCAATCGTAACACACCAATTATTTTAAAAATTGTAGTTTTAGATTTAAATAAACGCAAATCATTGACAGAAACAATTATCAACCTTGAAACAGTAAATCCCATTGAGTTTTTTGGGATAAATAACAGCAAATTTGAAATTCTGAAACGTAAATTTCCTTTGCTAAAACTCTTATCAAGAGGCACACAGGTGAAAATTACGGGTCAGCCGGATGAAGTGAATGCTGCACAAGTAAAGATAAATCAGATAATTCAATATTTGGAACGCAACGGACATTTGTCTGACAGTTATTTTTCAAGAATATTGGGTGATGACGAAAACGGAGACAGCCCATTAGAAGACCCTGCGAGTAATGATATTTTGGTTTTTGGACCTAATGGTAAAGTGGTACGTGCCAAAACTCAAAATCAAAAAATGATGGCGCAAGCCACCGAAAAAAACGATATTATTTTTGCAATAGGTCCTGCCGGTACTGGTAAAACATATACTGCGGTAGCTCTTGCTGTAAGAGCATTAAAAAATAAATCGGTAAGAAAAATTATCTTAACACGCCCCGCAGTAGAAGCAGGGGAGAGTTTAGGCTTTTTACCCGGTGATTTAAAAGAAAAAATAGACCCTTATTTACGCCCGTTATACGATGCACTTGACGACATGATACCTGCCGATAAACTAAACTATTATATGACAAATCGTATAATAGAAATTGCACCTTTAGCTTATATGCGTGGTAGAACATTAGATAATGCATTTATTATATTAGATGAGGCACAAAATGCTACCGATTTACAAATTAAGATGTTTCTTACACGTATCGGCCCATCTGCAAAAGCAATTCTAACAGGTGATTTAACGCAAATAGATTTACCAAAGAATCAAAAATCAGGCTTAATAAAATCATCAAAAATATTAGCAAATATTGATGGTATTGCTATGATAAAATTGGATGAATCGGATGTGGTGAGACATAGATTGGTAAAATTAATTATAAGAGCCTATGATAAAGATATGGAAAGGGAAGATGAACTGGAAGAAAAAAGAAAAAATAGGAATATCGGAAATAGTTAATGTTTATCAATAAAAATCGTACTTATAAATGTAACTATTACTTATTTGCTCATCTACATATTCTATAGTCGTTTTTAATAATCCGGCATCATATTTCATAATGTGATGTAAGATTAATTTATCTTTATTATTATAATATTTGTATTCTAATAAATTATTTTGCAAATCGTAAGTGTAATTTATCGTGGCATTTTGTCTTCCCATTTGCTTTATTAATACAATATTTCTTCTGTCATCATATTCATAAAAAGTGCTATCAATTTGTAAATAGCTACTGTTAAAAGTTATCTCTTTAATTATTTCCCATTTATTGTTATAAGTATATATGTGTAAAACAGATGAATCATTTTTATGAAACTTTATTTTCATACCAACAATACCTCTTTTATTGTAAAAATATTTACATTTAATAATATTCTTAATTGAAAGAAAATCTTTTTTAGATTTCAATAAGCCATTATTTTTATATTTGTAATTATTTAAAATTAAAATTCCTGAATCTTTTCTGTATATATAGTGTTTTGTAATGTTGTCTTTTTTATCAAGTTTGTTTTTTTCAGTTTGCAAAGTTGCACCATTTGCATATCCATAATTTACTAAATAGGGTATATTACGGTTTTTATACTTGTAAGTGGTTTTATAATAGGGTGTGCTGTTTAAGTATTCTGTTTTACTAAATAAACGTCCTGATGTATCATAATTATATAAGTATAAAATATCACATTTAGTACCTTCATTGCTACATTTCAGTTGGCTTATGTTTTTTATTTTATGAGCTTTAATATAAGTATCAGATTCAAAATTACTTTGACCAGAAACACGAAATATCGTATTTAAAACTAACAAAAAGCCTAATAAAAAGAATTTCATTCGTTGATATAATAAAAAATGAATGTTTATTTGTTTAGATAAAATAAACATTCATTTTATTGTATAAAAAAACAATGTAAGATTAGTCTTTACCGCCAGCACCTTTAAATTGGTGATGTGCTTCTCTAAACAATACATTAAATGTTGTAAGAGAACCATAAATAGCGGTTATATATTGTTGTAAATCAACCTTTTCGTCATCGGTCATTACTTTGTTAGCATTTATTTTTTGTTCCATTACCCTAAGACGGTCTCTAACCATAACTATTTTATGAAAGAAGGTATCTATAGGTATTTCTTTGGTTGCCATTGTTGGGTCTCCGGGCTTTAAAATCATCATTCCTCTTTTCCATTTTAGCCCAATTGGAACCATTTGCATATCATTTAAACGTTGGTCTAAAATATTATGCATAGCTTGTTCAATATCTGCAATTGTTATCGTTTCGTTTGTTGCAGAAGCTTCAACCTCTTCCAATGTTTTTATATCGGCATAATCTTTACTTATGCTTTTAGTTCCTTGTTGCGATTTAAACCAAATAATATAAAATTCTGCAGCAATATCTACAATAACACCTTTGCCAAAATGTTGGTGGTCAACTCTTGAGCCTATACCTAATGTTTTTTTATCCATGTATTTACTTTTACTGCCAAAAGTAAAAAATAATAAAGAAATAAACTATTTAATTGATTTCAATAGGGTTACTGTTTTAATATTGATTTATATATTATTTAATTTGGCAATACTCCACCTTTATAAATATGCCGTTCGCTATGATAAGACGACCTAACTAAAGGACCACTTTCTATATAATCAATACCCATTTTAATTCCTTGTTCTCTAAAAAATGCAAATTCATCGGGATGAACAAAACGAACTACAGGTAAGTGTTTTGGCGAAGGTTGCAAATATTGTCCTATTGTAACAACATCGCAGGCATTGTCTGCAAGATTTTGAAGTGTTTGTAAAACTTCTTCTTTTTCTTCACCAAGACCCAGCATAATACCGCTTTTAGTACGCATGCCACCATCTTTTAAGCGTCTCAGAACTTCCAAACTTCTATGATATTTTGCTTGTATCCTTACCATTTTTGTAAGTCTTTCCACAGTTTCCATATTATGAGACACTATTTCGGGTGCTGCATCAATAATTCTTTGCAAATTTTCCCATTCACCTTTAAAATCCGGTATCAAAGTTTCTAAAGTAGTACCCGGATTTAATGCTCTTACTGCTTTTATAGTATTAGCCCAAATTATTGAACCGCCGTCTTTCATATCATCCCTATCAACCGAAGTAATAACAGCGTGTTTTACTTTCATTAAATGGATGGCTTCGGCTACACGTTGCGGTTCGTTCCAATCGGCAGCTTCCGGTCTGCCGGTTGCCACATTACAAAACCCGCAAGAACGAGTGCAAATATTACCTAATATCATAAAAGTGGCAGTACCTTCACCCCAACATTCGCCCATATTTGGGCAATTTCCACTTTCACAAATTGTATGCAGTTTATTTTCTGTTACCAAGCCTCGTACATGCCGATAGTTTTCACCCATTGGTAATTTTACTTTAAGCCAATCTGGTTTTTTTACACGGGCTTCGGGAAAATTATTTTCCTTTACTTCAACAGTAGTATCAATCATAAGAAATGCAAAATTACAAATATCACCATCGTTTGCCAAACTGAAATGCAAGAAAAATATCAACAAATGCAGGTGAAGAACTTTGTGTTGCCATAATTTGTACATCTTGCAGATAGTATTCAATATTAACACCTGTTTCAATGGCAATAATATAATTTAAACTACCGGAAAAATCAAAATGAAGAACTGATTTATAATGAAGTCCGGGAACAACTGTTAATTCATTTATGCCGGTGTTAAACCCCGCACTACCTGCAATACTTGCTGAGTTTAGAAAATCATTTTTTGTATTTGCATTATACTTTATTGCAGCCGGGTCGCCGGCAACATTAATATAATAAGGTTTTAAAATGCCTATTGCAATACCGCCGGTATTTACCCAATGTATAGATACCACGCCATTATCGTCCGGTTTTCCGGCTATCATTTTCCTGAAACCCAAAGCTGGTTTTAGAGTGTAAAAATTATTTACTTTCCCGAAAATATAAGTACTTGAACCACCGCTTGGTGAAACATTTGTTGAAGTACTTTTTAGTTCATGCGGGTCTTTTTTTTCTGAAAATTCTATTTGCCAAAATTTTAAGTTATAAAATCGGTCTATGTGTTTTTCATCTACTGCTTTCGATTTGCCAAAATCTGTATATATGCTCCACCCATCTGTATTAAGTCTAAAACCTAAACTAAATTCGTGTGTTACAGGTTTAGGTGCATGTTGGGGAATAATATGTACCAAAGTAGGTTTTTTATTTGTAGTTGTAGTATCATATATATGAACACCTTCTTGTGCAATTGATGAGATTGCAAAGCAAAAAAACACAAACAAAATAAATAGAATCCTTGTTTTGTCTTTCATATTGAAAACTAAGTGTAATTTTATACCATTAAAAAAATGGTTATTAAAATTAGAGTAGAAAATTACTACTTTTATTTTATATAAAATCAAATAATTAGTAAAATTAGTAAATTTTTTTTATGACATCAAAAGTAATTTATAAAAGTGATTTGCGTTGTGTTGCAACACATTTATTGTCGGGTAGCGAAATTGAAACGGATGCTCCGGTTGATAATCATGGCAAAGGGGAACGCTTTTCTCCTACAGATTTAGTAGCAACTGCTTTGGCTGCATGTATTGTAACCACAATGGGCATATTAGGTAAAAACCATGATATTAATGTAGATGGGGCTGAATGCATGATAGAAAAAATTATGGTTAAAGACCCTCGCAGAATAGGTGAAATAAAGATAGATATAGATTTTACAAAATGTATGACCTATACTGAAAAACAAAAGACACTACTGGAACATATAGCCAAAACTTGTCCTGTGTTTGAAAGTTTACACCCTGATTGCAAAAAAACATTAAAGTTTATTTGGAAGAACGAAGAATAGAATTGCCTATTGCACAATCTAAACATTTATGTTTGTTACAATAATTATTATACAATTGTAGCATAGCTTGGCTTTGTGCTGCATTGGTAGCATGCCAATTATTTTGCTTCCACAATTCAATAATAGTATTCTTTTCGGGGGCAACAGTTTCTAATAAATTCAATGCATCTTCACTTTGTTTTATATTATCTTGTCTTGATGCATATAAAAATTGTATAGGTGCAATCGTATTTATAATAATATTTTCTATTGATGTTTTCCCTAATTTTTTTGGAATAGCTGTTTTTTGCACTTCATCGAATGTGAAATGGGTATGCCAGTAGGAACTTGCAGTAAAATCAAGCAATGGTTCTATATCTCTTACCGCATTTAAGTCTATTAATTGTGCAAATAAATGAGTAGATTTAATGATAAGTTGTGCAAATTGTGCTATCCGTATTGTAGGGAAATTTGCAGGTCTCATTCTTAAAAATTTCCATAGATGTTTTGGTATAGGAGAAAGTTTATATAGTTTTTTAATGTAAGAGTATTCTTGTTGTAATTGCTCGGGATAATCTTCAGTAAAATCAATTCCTTCTAACATTCCTGCTTGCCCAAATAACATTGCTTCTATCTGTAATTCATTGTCTTTATGCTTTGCCAATATGTTTAAGGGCAAACTTTGGGCTAACATAAGAAATGGCTCAGAATTGATTTTAAACCCAAAATTTGCAGCAATTCTATAATACAGTAATTTTCGCCAATCTTCGGCAGTATTATCTAATATAATATTCCAATCAGCTAATTTTTGTTCCCAACGTTCAGCAAGTAGGGTAGAGAGCCAGTTTTCTTTAATTATATATTTAACGCCACTATGCAAGCCCGAACAAGGAAGTTTATTTTTAGAATTAATTAAGTTGTTATATTGATTAATAACACTATTTGAAATTTTATTTTTTAATTCTAAAACAGATACGTTTTTAATTATATTAGATGTATCGTTTTCTAATACTACATGTAAAATAATATTACTATAACTTAAATCTTTTTGATGACCATGTTTTAACCAATCGCTACTTTTAAGGTGTAATTCAATATTACCTACTAAAATAGTATTTGCGATTTTTACCCTTGCCTCTAAAAAATCAGGACCGGCATTTGTATTTATTTTACCGCAATAAATAATAGTAACAGGTTCATTATCAGTAGTATATAAATCATTAATTTGAAATAAACTATTTTTCCAGATAAATTGAAACAATTCTTCATTCATTTACTTGTGTCGTTTGTATGTAAAAGTAACTTAATTATCGGCTATTATTTTATTCTTTTTAATAATGTTAATTTATTAAATATATTTTTGGTTTTTATTTGTCTATAACTATTTTTAGTAATTATTTTAAATTATACAAATTATAAATGTATATTTTAATGAATATGTATTTATATTATTCAAACATTTTTGCAGTTAAATTCAAGTTAAACCGTAATTACATATTTTGTTACCAATACCTACACCCTAATTTTGTGCTTTTACCTAAATTTAGTAAAGTTTCGCCTTAATGAATTTGTTAGAATCTGTTGACCGTTGCAAATTGCCTAAACATATTGCCATTATTATGGATGGTAACGGGCGTTGGGCAAAAGAACAAGGGCAAGACAGGGTTTATGGGCATTACGAAGGCGTTATTAGTGTAAGGGAAATTGTAAATGCATGTGCTGAAATAGGTATTCAATACCTTACACTCTATGCTTTTTCTACCGAGAACTGGAAACGACCCAAAGAAGAGGTGGACGCTCTTATGGAATTATTGGTAAATACAATACGAAAAGAAATAGAAGAGTTAAAAAAGAATAATGTAAAGTTGCATATTATTGGTGATTTTAAAAGTCTTCCGGCTATTTGTCAACAAGAATTAAATGAAGCCTGTGAAATGACTAAAACGAACACCGGACTGAATTTAATATTGGCTTTAAGTTATAGTTCAAGACAAGAAATTGTAGAGGCGGCGAGAAATATAGCAATAAAAATACAACAAGGAGAATTAAAACCTGAAGATATAAATTTTCAAATATTTGAAAATAATTTATATACATCAGCATTTCCTGACCCTGAGTTAATGATACGGACAAGTGGTGAATATAGAATAAGTAATTATCTTTTATATCAAATGGCTTATACAGAGTTATATTTTACAGATGTACATTGGCCGGCATTCAGAAAAGATAATTTATATGAAGCTTTGCTAAACTATCAGCAGCGAGAACGCCGTTTTGGCAAAACAAGTGAACAAATTCAAAAGAACTTAAACCAGCATGTATAAAGGCTTTCAAAAAATTAATTATTTAGTACTATTTATTTTATGTTTTTCAAGTTCTTTGCTTGCGCAAATAAAAAATACCGGCAATACCGGTATTCATAAAATGTTGCAACAGTCGCAAGACGGTGCAGATGTAAATAAACAAGCAGAATATGAATTAGCAGGAATAACTGTTAGCGGAACAAAATATTTGGATGCAGATTTATTAATTGCCGTATCAAATTTAACGATAGGGCAGAAACTGAAATTGCCGAATGACGAAGCGGTTGCAAAAGCAATTCGGAATCTTTGGAAACAGGAATTATTTTCTAATATTAATATCACTGTTAGTAAAATAATAGACGATAAAATATTTTTAAATATTTCAGTTGAAGAGCGTCCGAGATTAAGCCGTTTTAATTTCCGCAATATTAAACCCGGAGAGGCTAAAGAAATCAAAACAAAACTATCTCTTGTTGCAAATAAAGTGGTAACTGAAGCTACAAAAAAAGAAGCTGTGGTTCGTATAAAAAAATTCTATGCAGATAAAGGTTTCGGAAGAGCAAGTGTTACTGTAATCGAAAGACCCGATACCATAACATCTAATAAGGTAATTCTTACTTTTGTTATTGATAAGGGGCATAAAACACATATAAATCAAATAAATATTGTTGGTTTTGAAAATACAACAGAAGGCAGACTAAAAAGAACATTGAAATCAACAAAAGAGATGAGTCGTTTTACCTTATTTCCGGGTGCAGAACAAAATGTATATCCGGTAGCGAAACGTTCTTTTCGTAAATATTTGAAAGAATTCGGTTTCTTATCTGTTACAAAAACTTTAGATGCAGTTGATCCTTATTTTAAATTTAGATTGTTTAGCTCTTCAAAATTTAACGAACAGAAGTTTATAGAAGACAAACAATCTTTAGTAAATTATTATAATACCTTAGGCTATAGAGATGCTTCGGTAGTTTCTGATACAACTTATCAGGTAGCTAACGGAAATATAAATGTTGATATTAGAGTTAAAGAAGGAGACAAGTATTATTTTGGTGATATAGCTTGGAAAGGAAACACGAAATATAGTAGTGAGTTTTTATCTAAAGTATTAGGAATAAAAAGAGGTGATGTTTATAATCAACAATTATTAGATACGCGTATGGGTAAACAGCTAAGCCCGGATGGTGCGGGTGAAGATGTAAGCAGTTTATATATGGATGACGGGTATTTGTTTTTTAATATTGAACCCGTAGAAACATCTATTAAAAATGATACCATTAATTATGAAATGCGTATTACCGAGGGTACACAAGCCACAATACGCGATATACATATTTTTGGTAACGACAGAACAAATGAACATGTAATAAGAAGAGAGCTTAGAACTTTGCCTGGTAATAAATTCAGTAGGTCAGACTTAATTCGTTCGCAACGTGAAATTGCTAATTTAGGCTTTTTTGACCAAGAGAAAATTGGTATTCAGCCTAAACCACACCCGGAAGAAGGTACTGTAGATATTGACTATACGGTAGTAGAAAAATCGAGCGACCAATTACAGCTTTCTGCCGGTTTTGGTGGTGGTGTAAATTTTTATGGTACTGTGGGTATTACTTTTAATAATTTTGCTATAAGAAATATGTTTAAACCCAAAATGTGGGACCCTTTACCCGTAGGAGACGGTCAAAAATTCTCCGTTAATTATTCATCAAATGGAGGGTACTATAATTCTTTAAGTTCATCATTTACAGAACCATGGTTAGGTGGGCATAAACCCAACTCGCTTACCGAAAACATTGTTTACAGTAGATATTCGGCTGCTGCTGTAGGTACAGACCCTAATTTAGCTTTTTTACGAATGGTTGGTGGCGGTCTTTCTATGGGTAAACGTTTAAAATGGCCTGATAATTATTTTGTATTTAATTATGGTGCTTATTATAATAATTATCGTCTTAAAAATTATGCCTTAGTTCCTAATTTTACAAATGGATATAGTAATGATTTTCATTTTAAGTTTATTTTGTCTCGTAATTCTGTTGACCAGCCTTTGTACCCTCGTAGTGGTTCTAATATGTCATTTACTTTTCAGCTAACACCTCCTTATAGTGCATTTAATAAAATAGATTATTCTCTTGAGGGTTCAGACCAAAAATACAAATGGATTGAATACTACAAATTTAAATATACTATGGATTGGTATCAAAAGATAATCGGAAACATGGTACTTAGATTAGCTGCAAAGGGTGGTTTTCTTAATTATTATAATTCAGGTATTGGTTTCTCTCCATTCGAGCGTTTTCAGGTTGGTGGCGATGGTTTATCGGGCTATTCTTATTTTATAGGTAAAGATATTATTTCGCAACGTGGGTATGAAGTTTATCAAGGTACTGCTGTTATATATAATAAATATACCGCAGAGGTGCGTTATCCTTTTTCATTAAGCCCAACAGCAACTATTTACGGTTTAGCATTTGCTGATGCCGCTAATGGCTGGAATGATTTTTCTCAATACAATCCTTTTAAACTAAATAGAGATGTAGGTGTTGGGGTACGGATATTTTTACCAATGTTTGGTTTATTGGGCTTAGATTATGGCATAGGAATTGATAGATATAATCCGGCATCAGGAACTACAAACATAAAAGATATTTCTAAATTCAATTTTATGTTAGGTTTTGAGCCTGAATAAAAAAAGTTTTTAACACATTAAAAATAAATTTTATGAAAAAAACACTCTTAAGTATTATTCTTTTATTAAGTAGTTTTTACATTGTAAATGCTCAGCAGCATTATTGTATTATTGACTCCAAGTACATTCTTGATAAAATGACTGATTACAAGGATGCACAAGGTAAACTTGATAATTTATCTAAGGCTTGGCAAGAAGAGGTTGATACAAGAATGGCAGAGGTTGAAAGAATGTATAAAGGTTATCAGGCGGAAAGACCAATGCTGTCTGATGAAATGCGAAAAAAACGTGAAGACGAGATTGTAACAAAAGAAAAGGCAGCCAAAGACTTACAGAAACAGCGTTTTGGATATGAAGGTGATTTATTTAAAAAACGTCAAGAGTTTATAAAACCGGTACAGGACAGACTCTATAATGCAGTACAGAAAATGGCAGCACAAAAAGGTTTTGATATGGTTTTAGATAAAGCGGGTGGTGTTACTTTATTTTATGCCGACCCAAAACTTGACAGAAATGACGATGTTTTAAAAATACTTGGAATAAACAAATAATGAGATTTACTTTGCACTTTTAAAAAAACAAATTCAAATTTAATAATGAAAAAAATTGCGATTATCATTGCCTGCGGATTGTTACTAACAAATCTTGCCATAGCACAAACAAAGAAAACGACTACTAAAACCACAACAGCAGGTAACGAAGAAGTAGGTGGAAATACTGGCGAAAGCAACACAAGCCATAAATTCGGTTGGTTAAATTCTTCTGAATTATTACGTTTGATTCCTGAAACCATAAAGGCAGATAGTGATATTGCTAAATATCAAAAGTCTTTTCAAGAACAAATAGAGCAGATGGCAAAAGAAGGACAAGAAAAATACAAAAGTTTTCAAGCACATGAAAAGGAAATGGATGATGCTAAAAAAGAAGTAGCTCAACGCGAACTGCAAGATATTGAAAATCGTATTCAAAGTTTTCAGCAAGCAGCACAAGAAAAAATACAAGCTAAGAAAAGTGAATTATTGCAACCTATCTTAGAAAAAGCGGACAAAGCAATTAAAGCCGTAGCAAAAGAAAAGAAATATGATTATGTTTTTGAAGCATCGCAAGGAAATATATTATATGCTACCGAAGGTGATAATATTATGCCTTATGTAAAAGCTAAATTAGGTATTAAATAAATAGTATTCAATAATTTATATAAACAGTTTAAGCTACTACATTCTTTTTGTAGTAGCTTTTTTATGTAATTATTTATAATGTCAATGTTCTAAGTAAGCAATTATTTCTCCAATTAAACTAAATATTTCATTATTCACACTTTAATAAGTACCTTTGGCAATTATGCGTAATATAAAAATCATAGAAGTAAGGTCTGAAATAGGTGCTGGTACTAGAGGAGCAAGTTTAGGTATTGATGCAATTAAGATTGCTGCACTTGATTTTATGAGTAATTTATTTGTCAATTTCCCATCTGATGTTATTGAAAATGAAAACAGATTATTATACGAGCCGGTTGCATCGCCTTATGCAAAAAGAATACAAGGCATATATACTATGTACGACAGAGTTTCAAAATCTGTTTGTGAAACCATAAAGTCCGGATTATTCCCTTTAATTCTTGCCGGAGACCATAGTACTGCCGGTGCTACAATTGCAGGCTTAAAAATGGCTCGTCCGGCACGTAGATTAGGAGTAATTTGGATAGATGCACATGCAGATATGCATTCGCCTTATACAACACCATCAGGCAATATGCATGGTATGCCCTTGTCTATTTCGCTAGCAGATGACAATGCAGAAAACCAAATGCATGCCCCAGATGCACCTACCCAAGAGTTTTGGAATAAATTAAAAAATATTGGCAATATTGAACCTAAAATATTACCGGAAGATTTAGTATTTATTGCACTGAGAGATTTTGAAAAAGAAGAAGAAGCATTAATTAAAAAACATAATATAAAAGTTATTCCGGTAGCAGAAGTTAGAAGAAAAGGTATTGAAAACGTAGTTAGACAAACATTTTTACATTTATCTAATTGCGATGATATATATGTTTCTTTTGATGTAGATAGTCTTGATAACTCCATATCTAGAGGCACAGGTACACCGGTAAGTAATGGCTTAAAAGAAAGAGAAGCTGAAGATTTAGTTGCATCATTTATGCAACATCATAAAATTTGTTGTTTTGAGATTGCGGAAGTAAACCCAACTTTAGACAAAGAAAATTTAATGGCAGAAATTGCATTTAATATTTTACAAAGGAGTGTCAATTTATTGTTGTTAAATTAAATATATATATTCTGTTTTTTTTGTGCGTATGTTAATTTGTTTAACATAAGAATTGTATTGTAATATTAGTATCTTGTATGTTTGTACACCAAATTCAGAAGGAAAGAGCATATTATATTGAATGGAAAAATAATTACTTAAAAATCCTTAATTTTGTATAAAGTAGCATATTATGGTACAATTAATAGATAAGCAGATAAATGAATACTTGCCATTATTAGGTATTGATGAAAAAAAATCAATATTAAGTGTTATCAAATCTTTTTTAAAAATTAAAAAGGAACAAAGATTAGCGGCAAGTATTGAAAATTATAATCAAGAGTTAGAAACTGCCGAATCTGAATATGAAAATGGGAATTATATTAGCCATGAAGAAATGCTGAAACAAATAAAGCAATGGTAAATACTCACAACATTGTTTGGACAAAACGAGCACAATTACACATTAGAGAAGTTTTTGATTATATTAGTTTAGATTCGCCCAATAGTGCAATTAGAGTTATTGAAGATATTACAATTGCAATAAGAAATGCAGTTGAACAACCGAAAATATATGCAGCAGACAGATTTAAGTTAAACAATGATGGCAGTTACAGAAGTTTTGAAAAACATAATTATAGGATTGTCTATCGAGTTGAAAAGAATGTTATCCGAATTTTATTAATCCGGCATACAAGCAGGATGCCGCATCAATATTAAAACACCTCGTTCTTCTTGATGTTCAGTTAGTTCATCAGGAAGTAGGAATAAACCCGTTCTAAAACGTATTCAAAGAAATGATTTTACATGAAAAGTGCTATAGCTAAGTCTTTCAAAAGCGATTGTATAATTTTAAATTTTATTATATTAATTTAGCTTTGTAAATGGCATGCATATAAGATGTAGTTTCATTCTCACTTATGGATTTTCAATGGAAATAGGAGGAATAGATGCTTTTACCTCTATTGACATAATAGTGAATGTTACTGTTTTTTGAAAGCAAAAATAAAAGCGTAATATTTTATATTAAAATGAAAACACAATTATTACTTGGCATAAATGGTGACAGACTCTTTGATTATTATTTTTGGATGTTTTGTTTGACTGAGTTTTTTATTGGGATTTTAACAACTATATATTTGATTGTGAAACTCATTTTATATGTTTATAAAAAATTGAGGAGTAAATAGGGTGGCATCCAGATGTTTTATAATAATATGAAGCGTAAATAAGTGAATCACACAACGTATTCGAAAATGTAAATCTAAATAAAAAAACTGTTATTAGTTCCTTTCTTGTTTCCCCCCAAAAAAACAATATCGCATTATATATTAGTATGTATTATGCTTTTGTTGAGAACACAAACATTGGGTATGTAATATTTATTTTGTAATTATGCATACTAAGTTCTTCCCTAAAATTGCTGTACTATCCGGTTGGTATTCTGTTGTTTCACCTTTATGTTTAAGCACCATAATGTGGTCAAGATAAATGGTGTCTCCGGGTTTTGTACGGCTGTAAAGAGAATTAGATATAGTACTGGATAAAGTATCTCCTTTACAATATTCTAAAGAGTAATCTACCATAACTACTAAATTAGCATTTACATCTTCGTAAATATTTTTTTCGGCATAATTGAACGTAAAACCAATAATTTTATATTCCTTACCTAAAGAATCATGCGATGAAATTCCTTGTTTCATTAAGGAATCAAATTTTTGTTTTTTTATTTTACCACCATCAAAATCTGAATGTCCTAAATAAACATGAGGCACTATTACTACTTTTTTCTTTATAGTATCTTTATTATTTTCAGTATTGGACGTATTTTTTTTATTGTTTTTTTGTCCTGAAACGCTATAACAATAGAGTGCTAAAAAAAATAAAATAATAAATTTTGAAGTATGTTTCATTCAGGTTTTTAGCTATGAATTTTAAATTTGTAAATTTTTTGGCTTGTTATAAATAGCAAATATAAGAAAAAAAATGAAGCAGATATTCCAATATTATTTAAAGAAATATCTGCTATCGTATCAGCATTCATCTATTTTAAATTTTTTATACTTTGTTCAATAGTATTTATTTTTGCTAGTGCATCTGCCATTTTTTTCTTTCAATTTCTAAAATTTCAGGTTTTGCATTTTGCACAAAACGTTCATTACTCAATTTTTTCTCAACACTTATTAAAAAACCTTGTAGATAGGCAAGGTCTTTTTCCATTTGTTTGCGTTGGGCTTCAAAATCGATTGTAGCAGAAACTGCTTCTATATATAAACTATCTTGTTGCACAACATACGAAATACAATCCTTTTTTGCTTCAGCAGTATAAGTTAAAACTTCAGCATTTATTTGTTTACTAAAAGTTGCACCAACTGTATTGTAAAAATTCGTATCGCCTGTATAATATAGTTTTATTGTGTCTTTGGGTTTTAATTGGTTTTTCAATCTTACATCCCTTGTTGCAGTAATTAATTCTTGCAACAAGGCACCGTCTTTTAATATTTTATTGTTTTGTACGGAATATGCACTCAGTTGTTTAATCATTAAATCTTCTCCGGCTTGTCTTTCTCTAATTTGATGGTAAATTTCCTCTGTTATAAATGGCATATAAGGATGTAATAGTTGTAATAACTGTTCAAAAATCAGTATTGTTTTTTGCCATACTTCTGTAGAGATGGGTGCATCCATTGCAGGTTTCACCCATTCAAGATACCAAGAACAGAAATCGTTCCAGATAAGAGAATAGATTGTTTTTAACCCCTCGCTTAATTTAAAATCTTTTATTAAACTATCAATTTCAAGGGCTACTTCAGCAAGTCTGGCTTCCATCCAATCAATTGAAAACCTTTCATTGATTACTATCAAACTATCATCGCAACGCGACTCCCAGCTTTTTACAAGTTTCATTGCATTCCATAGTTTATTACAGAAGTTCCGTCCTTGTTCCAATTGGTTTTCATCGTATAATAAATCATTACCGGCAGGCGAAGAAATCATTACACTGAAGCGAACAGCATCTGCACCAAAATCTTCAATAAGTTTTAATAAATCGGGCGAGTTTCCTAAAGATTTACTCATTTTTCTACCCATTTTATCTCTTACTATTCCGGTAAAATAAACTTTGTCAAATGGTTTTTGTCCTTTAAATTCATAACCTGCCATTATCATTCTTGCTACCCAGAAAAAAATTATTTCAGGGGCAGTAACTAACGTATTAGTAGGGTAGTAGTACTTAAGTTCTTCATTGTCAGGTGCTGCATTCCAATTAAAAACCTCAAGAGGCCATAACCAACTGCTAAACCAAGTATCTAAAACATCCTCTTCTTGCCTCAAAAGATTGGGTGTAGTAAAATCTAATTCAGGTCTTTGTTTTTTTAATTCAATATATGCTTCTTCCTCATTTTGTGCTACGTATATATTATTATCAGCATCGTACCACGCTGGTATTCTTTGTCCCCACCATAGTTGCCGGCTTATGCACCAGTCTTTTATAGTATCCATCCAGTGCATGTACAAATTCTTAAATTTTGCCGGATGAAATTCTATATCATTATTAACAACAGCAGCCAGCGCAGGCTTTACCATTTCTTGCATATTGCACCACCACTGCATAGACAATCGTGGTTCTATTACCTCATTGGTACGTTCCGAAAAGCCAACATTATTTTTATAATCTTCTTCTTTTACAAGATGTCCTTGTAGTCTTAATTCTTCAATAATCTTTTTACGTACTATAAATCTATCTTCACCTATATATAATTGTGCCTCCTTACTCATAGTGCCATCCTCATTTAAGGTGTCCACTACCGGTAATTTATGTTTTATACCCAAATTATAGTCATTAATATCGTGTGCAGGTGTTACTTTTAATGCACCTGTACCAAATTCTTTATCAATATAGTCATCAAAAATTATGGGTACACGCCGGTTTATTAAAGGCACAAAACAGTATTTACCCTTTAAATGTGTATATCTGCTATCTTCCGGATGCACGCAAACTGCAGTATCACCCAAAATAGTTTCCGGACGAACAGTTGCAATCGTTATATATTCCTCATTTGGTACATCTAAACGATACTTTACATATATAAGTTTAGAATTTGTTTCTTTATGTATTACTTCCTCATCACTTAAAGCAGTTTTTGCTTTAGGGTCCCAATTAATCATTTTCACACCCCTATAAATGCAGCCTTTGCTATATAATTCTACAAAAACACGTATAACTGCTTTATAGTAATGGTCGTCCATCGTGAAATTGGTTCTATTCCAGTCAAGTGCGCAACCCAATTCTTCCAATTGTTTAAGAATAATACCACCATATTTTTCTTTCCACTCCCAAGCATATTTTAGAAATTCATCTCTTGGCATTTTCTTTTTATCAATACCCATATCGCGCAACATGCCCACAACTTTTGCTTCGGTAGCTATAGATGCGTGGTCGGTACCGGGAACCCAACAGGTATTATACCCCATCATTTTAGCTCTACGTATTAAAATATCTTGCACACTGTTGTTTAATGCATGGCCCATGTGTAGCACACCGGTTACGTTAGGTGGGGGCATAACAATAGTATATGCAGGTCTGTTATCGGGTTGGCTATTAAAATAACCTGATTTTTCCCAATGTGAATACCATTTTTTCTCAGCTTGTCCGTGTTGAAAATTCTTACTTATTTCCATAAAATTTGTATAGCAAAAGTAATAGGATACAGGGAGTTTTGTATCAATTTATCAAAATTGTTACATTTTAGGCTTTTATTACGTTTTTGTATAAGTTAAGTGTTTGATTTCTAATATTTTTTTCTAAAAAAAATAAAAATTAATTAACTTTGCTAAAATTTAATTTTAGATGAAAAAATATTTTATATTAATTGGTTGTGTTTCGTTTTTATTTTTTACTTCAAAAACGAATGCACAATCTTATTCTACAGGAAAAGAGTATATTAAGGCAGATGTAAATTTTATGGATGTTGTGAAATACGAAAAAACACATCCGGTAGATTTTACTAAGAAACATTTTTTTGAAGAAGAACGTGAAGATAATCCAATTGTACATCCTAACCGCCCAATGCCTGACCCATCTTTAGTACATAGTTTTTTACCGGAAATGCCCAATACAAATCCAAACCCACCGGCACTTACGGTATCTCCTAATCCTAATGACACTTTTTTAAGTACTATTTCCGGTGGCTCAAATATTCCGCCTGATACTCATGGAGTTGTAGATTCTCAATATGTAGTTACTACAACAAACCAATCTGTATCTATACAAACAAGAACCGGTACAAATGTAAGTACCGTAAGTTTAGATAATTTTTGGAATTCGTTAAATACCTATTCTTGTACATGTGGTTTTACATTTGACCCAAGGGTTTATTTTGACCCATACAACCGCCGATGGATTATGGTTACTTTTGCTTACGGGCAAGATGCTCATTGCCAAATAATGGTTGCAGTAAGTGCAACTGTTAATCCTACCGGCACCTGGCACATGTATGCTGTTCGATTTGATGCTACCGGTTCTACCGGAAATTGGTTAGACTTCCCCAATGTAGGTTTCAATAAAAAATGGATTGCCGTTGCTGGTAACATTTTCCCTATTAGTAGTGGTAGCCCGGGTGGAGCAACTGTATATATATTTAATTATGCTAACATAATGGCAGGTACCGGTGCACCTTATACACGTATAGACCAAAGTGGTGCATTTTCTATATGTCCTGCAATTACATATAATTCTACCGAATCTAATTTATATGCTGTTGATATTTATAATAATGCAACCGGTATGTTAAGATTGTGGGAGATAAGTGGTTCGGTAGGCGCACCAACCATGACTGCTGTAGGTTATCCGTTAAATAGTACTACATCGTGGAGCAGTACTGCTTATGCTAACAGTATGACAAGTTATGGTAACGATTTTGCACCACAAGTCGGTTCTACACAAAGAATACAAACGAACGATGATAGAGTAAATAATTGCGTTATGGTAAATGGTAAAGTATGGTGTTCGCATACAATATTTTTACCTTACAGCTCATCTGCTAATCCAACACGTTCGTCTGTAATGTGGTGGCAAATGGATACTTTAGGTAATCCGCTACAAATAGGTACAGTTGATGATGCCACTAATGCAACATTTTATGCATTTCCTTCAATTGCAGTAAATAAATTTAATGATGCATTAATTGGTTTTAGTCAATTCTCAGCAAGTGCACATCCTGCTGCAGCTTATGCCTTGCACATGCATACAGATGCCGCTGGTGTAATTAGAACACCTCATGTCTATAGACATGGCTTATTAGCTTATTACCAAACATTTGGAGGTCCAAAAGACAGATGGGGCGATTATTCTGCTACCTGTGTTGACCCACTTAATAATATTGATTTTTGGACAGTACAAGAATGTGTACCATCTTATACCGGTGGTATTAGTAATTCTATTTGGGATACTTGGTGGGCACAAATAAAAACTCCTGTTTCGGCTGTTAAAAATATTACTGAAAACGAAATGAATGTAGATATTCTTCCCAATCCGAACACAGGTAGTTTTGAACTGAATTTTGGACAAGTAATAAATAGCTCCATCAACGTGAAAATACTAGATATGGAAGGCAAAACAGTATTTGAAAAGAACTATACCACTGCACAAAACGGAACTAAAATAAATGTAAAAACAAGTGGCTTAGCAAATGGTATTTATATGGTAAATATTATTACTGATAATGGTATAGCTAATAAGAAAATTGAAATAAGTAAATAAATATTTTATATACTTATTTAGCAACCGAAGTTGATTTTTTCAACTTCGGTTTTTTTTGTGGGTAGCTTAGTGAGTTTTATAAATATTTTAGCTTAGTAATTTCAAAAAAGAACAAAAACCACTCAGCTTTTCGCGAATGACGGTTTTATGTTTTCCATTTTTTACATGGTTAGTTAATTTATTTTATTAACATTATGTTGAAGTATTTATGTTATGTAATCTTTTAAATAATTAAAAAATATACAGTTATGTAATATTAAATAATTATAT
>CAIYTT010000162.1 GCA_903929195.1 uncultured Bacteroidota bacterium | reverse complement strand
ACTGGTGGTAACGTGGTTCCATAAAGGCACCTGTGTGGCATCGTTATTGTGCGGTGCGTGGCACACAATACAAATTTCACCACTTGGGTTGTAAGCGGCTTCAACTCCACTTCTAAAATCGTGGTGTGTGCCGGAAATCTGTGCTCTGCTTAGTGGCACAAGCCCCAGTAACAAGGAGCTAAGTAATACTAATTTTTTAAGTTTCATAAAAAAATTGTTTTGTTTTAAATAAATTAATGATGCAAAGATAGATACACCTAAATGACATCTAAATGACAGTAATCAGCAAATATATTGTTTTTTGGCAAGTATATAAAGACAATTTTGTGTTTTGTATAACATAAGAAAATCCTAAATACCAAAAACTCCAATAGCGACAACTTTTTAGTTGTCGCTATTGGAGTTTTTGGTATTTGTAATGTTTAGTTGCTTGAATGTAATGCTACCTGATTACCTTCTGTATCAATAAAAAAGGCCAAATAGCCAACCTCTTCATTTATTTGTCCTTTAGGAATCAATATTTTACCACCTGCATCTTCCACTTTAGATAATGCATTTTGAAGGTCCGGATTACCATTAAAGTATATTTTAGCACCGTCAGCACTTGGTTTATGCATATCGCTCTGCACTAATGCACCCGAAACTTTACCATTACCATTTGTTGAAGGAAAAAATGCCATTTGCATACCCATCATTTCCATTTGATTCATTTCTATAGAGAAAACGGTTTCATAGAACTTTTTAGCCCTTGCTAAATCACTTACTGATATTTCGAACCAGTTAATCGTATTTACATTTTCATTCATAAAATTTATTTTTTAAAATTAATATTTTTTGAGTTAAAAAAATAAAAACGATTTCAATACAGTAAAAAAATAAAAATAGCACTGTATTGAAATCGTGTAAATGATTAAAAGAAGAATTCTTCAGAAACGATTTTACCGTCCTTTACATTATAAACGCAAACTTCTTCCATAGAATTTCTTCCCATACCTTTCATAGTTACATCCATTGCCCAACTTATAGCAAAGCTGTTGCCTCCTACTATAGGTTCTGAAATTGTACTACTGTGAAACTCTTCAATAGCGGATTGAAAATGCTTTCCTTTTTCAATAATCTTATCAAGGCCTGTAACTGAAGGCATTGGAGCCGGTGAATGTTCCGGTTCTGTACTTGTTGCATTTTCTGCAAATAATTCTTTTTGGGCTTCTTCAATTTGCCCCATTCTGCAAAGCTCTACTAAGCGGTTTGCTACTTCTTGTGTTGTCATGATTGTTTAATTTTATGATTAATTAATAAAAAAACTCTTTAAATTTCAATGACCTGATAAAAAATAATATTTATACATTTATCTATACACTACTCACAAAAAAATATCAATACCAAAAATAAATAATTTTACAAGATTCAATGTTACGTTAGTATTAATTTTATGATTAAATATTTTTATATCAAAAAAATAATTTTTTAATGCAATAATTGAACTTACTTTTATTGTGAAACAAAGATAATGGCAAAAAGCAACGGTAATGGTGTGTAAATACGACATAATTAGGGTGTAAATGCGACAAAAAATAGGTTTATCTTTGTTGGAAAATATAAATAATATAAATGCAACTATTTTCAAAAAAATAAAAACAATAATAAATGAAACATGTATCGATTTTAGTACCACAAGGCGATTTAATTTTAAGCACAGTTGTTGGTACATATAAAATTTTTAATGCTGCAAATATTTATTTAGAAAACAATGGAAAAAAAGCAAAGTTTAAACTACATTTAGTAGGTATTGAAAAAGAAACAACCTTGTATGATGGTTTATTTTCAATACATCCGAATGCATTATTAAATGAGATTCAAAAAACAGATTTAATAATTATACCGGCAATACAGCCCAATTCTTTATCGCTGAATCTTGAATTTATACCTTGGATAAACGAGCAATATAAACAGGGGGCAGAGGTAGCAAGCTTATGTGTGGGGTCATTTTTATTAGCGTGTACCGGTTTATTAAAAGACAATGAATGTTCTACACACTGGATAGCTGCTGATGCATTTAAAAAACAGTTTCCGCACATAAAGTTAGTAACAGATAAAATTGTAACCGATAAAAATGGTATTTATACGAGTGGCGGAGCGTATTCTTTTTTAAATTTAATTCTATATTTGGTTGAAAAAAATTGTGGCAGAGATGTTAGTCTCTATTTGAGTAAATTGTTTGAAATAGATATTAACCGAAACAGTCAAGCACCTTTTATTCTATTTAATGGTCAGAAAGACCATGAAGATGAAACAATAAAAAAGGCACAAATATATATGGAGAGCAATTTAGGCGAAAAAATTTCAGTAGAGCATTTAGCTAATCTTTTTGCTGTAAGTAAACGTAATTTTGAAAGAAGATTTAAAAAAGCTACAACAAATACTCCGGTTGAATATTTGCAAAGAATAAAAATTGAATCAGCAAAAAAAAGCTTAGAAAAGGGACGAGAAAATATTAATGAAATAATGTACTCGCTTGGTTACTCAGACAGTAAATCTTTTAGAACCACATTTAAGAAAATTACCGGTTTATCGCCATTAGAATACAAGAAAAAATATAATAGAGAGCTTTTGAATTGATTATTTTAAAATATTATGGATGTGGTTATAATAAATGTGTTGTAACTATTCTTCTTGCTAAATAAAATGCTAATATTCATTTTTTCAAAATCCTGAAAGGATGATATTATTATAGAAAATGTCAATTTTCAATAATACAAAACCCTGAAAGGGTGATATTATTTGCCCATATATTGTAAAATAATATCACCCTTTCAGGGT
>CAIYTT010000161.1 GCA_903929195.1 uncultured Bacteroidota bacterium | reverse complement strand
TATAAATATTATTATAACTTATAAATCAATATTAATCAATAATTAAAATTTAAACATTTTAAAATAAATACACGAAAAAAGTTTTTTCTCATTTTTGCTAAATTATAAAAAGAGTTTATCTTTACAATTGTGTCTTAAATATTAATTTATGAAGAAATTATTTTTACTTTTTAGTCTAAGTATTATTGTTTTTGCTTCTTATGCGCAAACTAAGAATATTTATAACAGTATGCAACCTATTAATATTCCTTCTAGTAGCTTGCACCAAGTAACTAATCAACAAAAGGAGGATGTAGTTTTACATCATCATAATGCATTAAGAACAACAACCGGTCCGGTTGTCTATAATGATTGGTTTGATTATTGGAACGATAACACAAGTACTACAAGTACTTTGTATTCTTTTTTAACCTATCCGGATAGTAATATACTTGACAATACGAGTACTACACCTTATTATGTATATTGCCATGGCTTGGGCATGTCTTTCGACCCCACTGATAAATATTTTTACCATGGCTATGCTATGTCTGGCGGTGGTATTACGGATGTTGCAATTGGTGATACACAAACGTATTCGGTTGATAGTTTTAAATTTCCTTATGAATATGTTCATAATATTACAACTTCGGGTACAGATAGTCTTATTGTTGAGTTTTTTGTAACTTCTTTACCTACCGGTTCTGCTTACGATTCAGGAACGTATTTATTGAAATTCAATCCTTTGGCTTCCTATCTTTCCATTACACCCGATTCTACACCTCGTTTTGCCTCTGTAACCTATACTAGAACTGCATCGGCATTTGGCGTAAATGAATGTTGGGATTCTATTATAACACAAAAACAAAGATATTCTTTCCCATTAACAGCTTCAGGGGTAAGTACTATTTATTCTACTAAGTATATGAAACTATTTCCTTCTTTGGTTGTTCCTGCCGGACAAAAGGTGGTTTCGTTTATACATTTTAAAAGTGCCGATTCGTTTGCATTAGGTACTAATGCAACAGCAGCTAATTATATCATATTATTTGCCGGTTCTACCGCAGGTGCAACAACTTGGCCGCAACAACCCGGTCATAATAGTGCAACAGGCTATCCGGGTTCTTATCAAACTGGTTTACTAGACCAAAACCAAACAAGATATCAACCGGGCGGCTATACTTTTGCAGGACATAGTATTCTTATACCTGCTACTGCTTTTTCTTCACCAATCATTTCTGTTCCGCAGCAAGCCTTTCACCTTAATTGGACCTATAATGCCCCTTTTCCTCCTATTATGGGAACAACAACTATTTGTAATGGCACTACTACTACTTTAAGTGATACTGCTTCGGGTACAGGTGCATCATGGACGAGTGGCACACCTTCTGTTGCTACCATAGACGGCACAGGTACAGTACATTCTGTTTCCGCAGGTACAACTATTATTACCTATACAAATAGTGCCGGAAGTACTACCGTTTTAGTTACCGTATTAGCTGTACCTACTACCCCTGTTATTACAGGTGGTACAACAATATGTACTGGACGTACCCTTACATTATCTTCAAGCGAAACAGGTGGTACTTGGTCAACCAGTAATACTTTTATTGCTACTGTAGGTACGAGTGGCGTTGTATCCGGCAATACACCGGGTACAATATTTATTGGGTATCACTTAACAAATATGTGCGGGTCGGCATCCGATTCCGTAAGTATTACTGTAAACTTATCGCCGGCTGTAGGTACTATTACAGGTAAAGACAGTGTATGCCCCGGACATACAATAACACTTAGCGATGTAGTTACCGGTGGTACTTGGGCAAGTACAACTACAACAGTTGCAACAGTAGCTACTACCGGTGTTGTTACCGGTGTTACCGGTGGCAGCGATGTTATTATGTATATTAAAAGCAATACTACTTGTAGCGACACAGCAAGATATACGGTATATGTACATTGTCCAACCGGTATAAATAGCATAAACAGTAAAGAAGAAAAGATGAATGTTTATCCTAATCCTAATAATGGAACTTTCAATATAAGTATAGCTTCAACAGTTCAACAATCAGTAAGAGTTACCATTACGAATATTACTGGGCAAATAGTTAAAGAATTAACTATTGAAACAAATAAAACCAGTGTATTAGAATTAGATTTACCTAAAGGTATTTATCTGTTATCAGCAACCTTACGAAATAGTAGATACATAGATAAAATCGCAATCGTTAAGTAATGCACTTATAATAGTTAAAAATGCAGTTTATTATATACATTAAAATAAAAACGCCTATTTGCACTTGTAAATAGGCGTTTTATTTTAATAGTAATTTATACTGACATTTAAGTGTAAAAAAATGTTTTGAATTATTGCTATACTAATATAATAAATTTAGATTTGGTTATAAAAAATATTTTTTGATTTCCTAACATTATAACAGCAATAAAACCGTTAATATTGCAAAAAAATAGTTCAGTTTCAAATAAGCTGCAAAAAGGTTTTCGGTATTTTTTAGAATATTTGAAGCTACTTTTTTTACACATTTTCAAAATGAAACAGTTTTTTTGAAATAACAAAAATCATTAATGAAATTATCAAAATGGGGGGCGGAAGTTTTTAGGGAAACCGGTGCAATTTCTCGGTTTACAGGTTTGTTTTTTCGCGAAGTTTTCTCTCCAAGATATGAGTTTAAAGAGTTTTTTAAACAATGTTTTTTAATAGGCTATAAATCGTTGCCTCTTATTGGGCTTACAGGTTTTATTATGGGCTTAGTACTTATATTACAACTAAGACCTACCTTATTGCAATATGGAGTAGAGGCAAAATTACCGGCAATGGTAAGCCTGTCTATTGTTAGGGAAATTGGCCCTGTTATTAGTGCCTTGATATTTGCAGGCAAAATAGGTTCAAGTATAGGTGCTGAATTAGGTTCTATGCGTGTTACAGAGCAAATAGATTCTATGGAAGTATCAGGGACAAATCCGTTTAAATATTTGGTTGTAACACGTGTACTGGCTTGTACTTTAATGCTACCCGTACTTGCAGTTTTGTCTGATGCAATCGGTATTTACGGTTCCTATATAGGTTTTAATATTCGCAGTGCCATGAGCCCGCAATTATTTATTAAACAAGTTTTTGCTACTTTAGAATTTCAAGATGTAATACCTGCTATTGTAAAAACCTACTTTTTTGGTTTTGCTGTGGGTATTGTAGGTTGTTATAAAGGTTATTTCAGTAAAAACGGAACAGCAGGCGTAGGAACAGCAGCCAATTCTGCAGTTGTATTATGCTCTGTTCTTATATTTGTAATAGACTTAATTATTGTACAAATTGCTGACCTTTTAGGGTATAATTAAATAAATGAGCACACAAACGATAGCACATAAAAATAAAAAAAAGTCTCTATTAAATGAGCCTGTAATTGTTGTGTCTGATTTAAAAAAATCTTTTGGAGAACATGATGTACTTACCGGCTTTAATTTAACCTTAAATAAAGGCGAAACGGTTGTGGTGTTAGGTAAATCAGGCTCTGGAAAATCTGTATTAATTAAATGTATTATTGGACTAATGACGCCGGATGAGGGAAAAATTACTGTTTTAGGTAATGATGTTTCTACATTGAATCGTCAAGATATGGACAAATTAAGAATGCGTGTGGGTTTCTTGTTTCAAAGTAATGCCTTGTACGATTCTATGACAATAAGGGAAAACCTTGAATTCCCAATGCGGCGTCACTTAGCTAAAATGAATGCTGAAGAAACAGAAAGAAGAATAATAGAAACACTTACCGATGTAGGTTTAGCACATACTATAGATATGATGCCGGAAGAACTATCAGGTGGAATGCAAAAAAGAGTAGCACTGGCAAGAACCTTAATATTAAACCCCGAAATTATTCTTTATGATGAACCAACTACCGGGCTTGACCCCATAACAGGTTTAGAAATAAGCAGACTTATAGTAGAAATACAAGAAAAATATCAAACTTCATCTATCGTAATTTCGCATGATATGAGATGCGTTGCAGAAACAGCTGATAGAATTGCGGTACTTTTGCAGGGTAAATGCTATACTTTGGGAACTTATGATGAACTAAAAAATTCTGATGACAAAATGATTAAACAATTTTTTGACTAAATACATTTATGAAAAAAAACGAAAATTATAATAATATAAAATTAGGCATATTTGTGTTAGCAGGTATGATTACTTTAATTTTATCATTTTACATGATAGGGGCTAAACAAAATGTATTTGGTTCAAATATTTTCATTAAAGCAAGATTTAAAGATATTAGCGGATTAACGACCGGTAACAATGTACGTTTTTCCGGTTTGCAAGCCGGTGTTGTTAAGTCCATTAAAATTATTAATGATACTACCATTGAGGTAAACTTAGTAATAAATAAAAGTCTGCAATCCTTTATCCAAAAAAATTCTACTGCCGCAATTGCCAACGAAGGGCTTATGGGCAACAAAGTTATTAATATATTTCCAGGTACTATACCTGCACCGGAAATAGAAGACGGTGACTTAATACCCACAAAAATAGATGTAAGCACAGATGCTATGCTATCTACTCTAAACCACACAAACAGCAATGCAGAAACAATATCAGAAGATGTAAAGTATATTATAAAAAGATTAAATAACAATAATACGCTTTGGCAAGTACTTGAAGACACATCAGTTGCTAAAAGTTTAAAATCATCTTTAACTAATTTTCATAAAGTATCGGAAGAAATTAATACCATCAGTTTAGATTTGCATCATACAATTATTGAAATAAATAAAGGCGAAGGGATAGCCGGTATGTTGCTAACAAACAAAAAATCGGAGGAGGAAATGAAAAGTGTGCTGAATCACATAGCCAAAGTATCTGAAAATGCTGATAGATTGTCGGCAAGATTAGACAGCGTTACAAAAGTACTTCAAAAAGATATTGCAACAGGTCCCGGTCCTGTGCATACTTTACTTACCGATACCGCTGATGTACGTAAAATAAACAATACACTCACTAACCTTGAAAAAGGTACACTTGCTTTTAAAGAAGATATGGAAGCTTTAAAACAAAATTTCTTATTTAGAAAGTACTTTAAAAATGAGGAAAAAAAGAAGCGAAAAGAAGATGCAATAAAATAGAACAACATTGTACAGCAAATAACGTAAGCTTATTTAAAAAAATAACTATATTTTTCTACTACAAAGCACTTAGTTCAATTTGCTTTTTTCATAGTAATTTTGTGCCCAATGAATACAAACCGAATCGGTTTTTTTTATCTGTTATTACTATATATGCTATTAGCAGGATGCGCAAATATTACTGCCCCTACAGGCGGTAAAAGAGATACTATTCCCCCAAAATTAGTTTCTATAAAACCACTTGACTCTATTAAAAATACGAAACCCAATAAAATTGAAATGCATTTTAACGAATACATTGTTGTTTCAGATGCATTTAAAGAGGTTCAAATTTCACCTATGTTGTCTATACCTTTAATAGTTACAGGTATCAATAAAAAAGTAACAGTAAAAATACCCGACACATTACTTGAAGATAATACCACATACAGAATAGATTTTGGCAATGCCATAAAAGACCTTCATGAAGGCAATCCGTTTAAACATTATGTATATAGTTTCAGTACAGGTTCTTATTTCGACTCACTAACCCTAACAGGTTCGGTTGTTGATGCCGCCACGGGAATACCCGATACATCAGGTTTTGTGCAACTTTATTATGCTACAAGTACCGATAGTGAATTTGTGAGGCATAAGCCTAAATATGTAGCCAAAATTGATGGTAATGGTAATTTTTTATTTAAAGGCTTACCTAAAAAAGAGTTCAAAATATATGTACTTAAAGAAACGAATAATAATTTTGTTTACGATGCGATAGGCGAAAAAATTGCATTTTATAATCATAGCGTATCTTCCGGTGATACAATATCTGAACCCATTTTATTAAGAACGTTTATTGAAAATATAGATACTTCCACAAAAAAGAAAACTGACACTGTAGAAAATAAAGGAGGTAGATTTAATAAATCGAAGCAAAATACACAAGAAATAAGCTTAAGTTATTTTGTAAATCTGGATACAAATGACATTAAAAGAAGAACATTTAATATTATGCATTTAGATACCCTAAATAACATAAATATTTTATTTAATGCCACTGCACAAATTAATAAAAATAAAATTAATCTTTATGCAATAAATGCAGAAGATACAGTAAAGACAAATTTTACATTCACAAACGATACTTTGCACCCCAATTTATTTCATATAACTACAACTTGGTTAGAGAACACAGTTTATATTCTTAAATTAGTAAAAGGATTTGCAAAAGATACTTCCGGCAAGGATGTAGCTCCTTCTAAATATGTTTTCAGAACATTTTCTGATGAGGATTATGGTAAAATAAATGTACATTTACCATCAATATATAATAGCAACAAATATGTACTGCAAATTGAAGCCGATAAAGATACCATTTATCAAAGACCTATTAGTGATACTATATTAAATTTAGTACATTTAAAACCTGCAAAGTATTCGTTTCGTATTATTGTAGATAATAATGGAAATGGCAAATGGGACACAGGCGATTTATTTGCAAAACTACAGCCGGAAGTAGTGATACCCGGCAACGAAATAGTTAACTTGAAGGCTGGTTGGGAAAACAATATGGACTTTGAAGTATTAAAAAAACGAAAAACAGAAAACAATAAAGATAAAAAATAAACAAAAAAAATTTATGAAAATTAGATTATTGACTTTATTATTATTTGTTGCAACAACACTTGTTGCACAAGAAAGACTAACACCTGAATTACTTTGGGGACTTAAAAGAGTAAGTGCCGAAGGCATGACAAAAGACGGAAGATGTGTTTATTTTTCGTCTAAAAGTATTGATTGGCATACTGAAAAAAGTACGGCTCACACCTATAAAATAACAATAGAAAGTGGTGAAAAAACAGAATGGACATCAGAATCGAGCAAAACAGTAACCCAAAGGTATGAAGACGCATGGTATGCTGTACATGAAAATATTGTTTATAAAAGTACAGATACCGGGGCTACTTGGCAAGAGATTTATACAGGGGCACAAGACCAAGAAAATGTATGGGTTTCTCCAAACGGCAAATATGTTGCTTTTTCTAAAAATGTATTAGTAAAACCTATGTTAGGAACTGATATATACAGCGACCTACCTAATACAACCGCACATATTTATACTGATTTAAATAACAGGCATTGGGATACTTGGGAAGACGGCAAGTTTTCACATATTTTTGTTGCTACTGTAAAAGATGGTTCTGTAAAAGATATAATGGTAGATGAGCCTTTTGACTGTCCACAAAAGCCTTTTGGTGGGGCAGAAGATTTGGTATGGTCTCCGGATAGCAAGGGCTTAGTATATGTTTGCAAGAAAAAATTTGGTAAAGAATATGCTACTAGCACTAATACTGATTTATACTACTACGATGTTACTAGCGGAAAAACTGAAAATTGGACAGAGGGCATGAAAGGTTACGATACTGAGCCTAAATTTAGTAAAGACGGCAAAAAATTGGCTTGGTTAAGTATGGCTCAAGATGGTTATGAAGCAGACAAAAATGATATTATTATTATGGATGTTGCCGACAAAAAAAGAAAAGCGAATATTACAGCAAAATGGGATGGAACTGTTAGCGGTTATATTTGGAGCAATAAAGAAGATAAAATATATTTTAATGCTCCTTTTGAGGGAACAGAACAATTGTTTGATGTAAGTGTACCTTATTATAAAGGTGATGAAGATAGAAATACAGTAAATAATCTTACTAAAGGCAAATTTGATATTACAGGTATAGTTGGGCAGTCTGGTAGTGAAATTGTTGTTACCCGTACTGATATGAACCATGCAACAGAACTATATATTGTTAAACCAAAATATGGCGATATGCGAGCTCTTACTCATGAAAATGATAGAGCCTATCAAAATATTGCTATGTGCAAAACGGAATTAAGAGAAATACAAACCGTTGACCATGCCACAATGCATGCCTGGGTAATATACCCACCTGATTTTGATGAAACTAAAAAATATCCTACTCTTTTATATTGTCAAGGTGGACCTCAATCTGCACTTTCTCAATTTTATAGTTTTCGGTGGAATTTTCAATTAATGGCATCGCAAGGGTATATTGTTATAGCCCCAAATAGAAGAGGTATGCCGGGCTGGGGGGTGCAATGGAACGAAGAAATAAGTAAAGATTGGGGTGGACTTGCAATGCAGGACTATTTGTCTGCAATAGATAACATAAGTAAAGAAAAATATGTAGATAAAAGTCGTTTAGGTTGTGTGGGGGCAAGTTACGGTGGTTATAGTGTATTTATGCTTGCCGGGATGCATAATAATAGATTTAAAACATTTATTGCTCACGATGGCTTTTTTGATTTAAAAAGCTTTTATGGCACAACGGAAGAAATATGGTTTCCGAATTGGGATATTGGCGGTGCATGGTGGAAAGAACCTATTCCGTCAGCTTACGAAAAATTTAATCCAAGTAATTTCGTAAATAAATGGAATACACCCATAATGATTATACAAGGTGGTTTAGATTATCGTGTGCCGATAGAACAGGGATTAGAGGCTTTTCAGGCTGCAAGATTGCATAATGTAAAATCGAAATTACTTTATCTTCCAAATGAAAACCATTGGGTAACGCATGCCCAAAATGGTATTGCTTGGCAAAGAGAATTTTTTAAATGGCTTGATGAAACATTAAAATAATAAATAATTCTATTCTATTAGTTGTAGTAAAAATTTAGATTATGTTATTTAAAGAATTTACAATGCCGGTTACCGGTAAAGGAAATGTACATGTATCTTTTATTATTGATACAGTAGATGATGTAGTAAAAATTAGAGAAATAAAATTACATGCTGATTTTAAAAGCAGTTTGCCACATCACCCTCATTTAGTAGAAGAAAAAGGACAATGGAAATTTTATATTGAAAAACCACTTCTCACGAATAATGAAATTGATATTGTTCCACAATATTTGGATGATGACCTAAGTATGGAAATAATTGAGAGAATTTTAGCTATAAAAAATGAAGAGGTGGCTTAATAAATGATGTTACTTCTAAACATAGTTAATTATTATAAATATTTTTGTAGCTATTGAATTTGTTACCATATTAAAGCACAAATATTTTATTGCCAATTTAATTAAAAATCCATACCAATATTAATTGTTCAATGAATAAAAAATAGGTGCAATTTTTGGGAAAGGCTATATGGAATTACTTTTGAGGTAAATATAAAGTTTACAATAAAAAACTTATTTATTGTAATTCAAAAATCGCCAAAAAGAATAGTTTTCGAATGAAACATATATAACATTAATACATTGTATATATTCATCAATTTAGTGGCTATATTCTATAGATGGCAATCAAATATGAATAGAATATGCCAAAAGCAAACGAAAACATGGAATGTAGAAAAATATTTCTATTATGCAAAAAAAACAAACCAAGGCAAAATAGATAGTATTTTAACCCAACATAAAAACAATTTACTAGCAATAGAACTTATTAATGAAAACACCAATTTTTTCGTCCATTCCACTCAAAGCGAGAGATAATATTTTAATAACAAAGATTTCAAAAAAAAATCAATAAAGCTAATATCTTTGTTCCTAAACTAATTTCTCACAATAAAATTCAAACAAAATGAATCTATTTTCTACACTTTCCAAAGCTTTAATTGCTTTCTCTTTTTTGGGTGTTTTTTCAATTTACACAGGTAACAGTTATGGACAGGTAATAACTTATACCGCAGATACATTAGGTGCATTAAGCTTTACGAATGCGAATGTAACTGCAACATCGCTTACAAGAGTAAACGGTGCGGCATTGCCAAGTGCAATTTGTGCAAGTGGATATTCTACAAAATCGTTTACGACCGCTGCAAGTGCGCCAACTTTTTCTGATACCTTACATGCCGTTGAGGTTACAGTAACCCCCAATTCCGGACATACATTGAATGTTACCGGTTTTGTTGCAGATTTAAGACGCTCTAATACCGGACCTACAAATGCAAGATATGCATATAGTACAAATGGTGGTACTACTTGGACAGACCAAGGTACAGACCAGACCCCTATGCACGCAGGCTGCGATACTTTAACAACTTGTTCTTGGACTACTTCTTTTACTGTTGCAGCACCCAATACATTAAAATTTAGAGTTTATGCTTATTTGTCATCTAGTGCAAGTGGTACATTCCAAATAAAAAATTTAAATATAAATGGTACTGTTACGCCACCAACATCAATATCCGAAATAAATGCTGATGTGAACAATATTGTTGTATTTCCTAATCCTATAAATAATAGCACTAAAATTAATTATCGTTTAAGCACACCAAATAATGTAACCATAAATGTTTATAATTTATTAGGACAGCAAACTGCAGTTATATTCAATAATGAAATGCAGGAAGTTGGCGAATATAACATTACTGCACCTACATTAGTTCCGGGTGTTTATTTTGTTAGGATAACTATCGGAAATGAAACAATAACTAAGAGAATTGAAAAATTGTAATAGTTCTTCTTTGTTATTTTGCAAAATAATACACAACATTTAGGTTTATTTTTTATGTTTATATAGAAGGGAAAAATTGGAACATTCGTTCTATTTTTCCCTTTTGTATTTATCATTGTATATTTTTAAATATATAATGACAAAGAGCAATTTTATATATATTATTTTAGTATACTATTGTCTTGTATATGAAATAGTAAGATAGTACACTCAATAAAATATAAAAGGGCTGTCTAAAATTTTACTTTTAAGACAACTCAGTAAACATAAAAGTATAATCTATTTCTCCTCTTTTTTTTCCAAATAGCACTATCTTATTTTTAATCCTTAATTTTACCAACCAATTTTTTAGCATGTTTTCAATCATAATACCTACTTGGAACAATCTGCAATTCATAAAACTATGTGTAGATAGTATCCGGAAAAATTCAGCATTCAGTCATCAGGTAATACTACATATTAACGATGGTAGCGATGGCACATTGGAATGGGCGAAAGAACAAGGTATTGATTTTACACATACTACCCAAAATGCAGGCATATGTAAGGCTGTTAATGAAGCAGGAGGCTTAGCAAAAATGGATTATATAATGTATATGAACGACGATATGTACGTTTGTCCGGAATGGGATACCCACTTAATATCGGACATAAAAAAAATAGGTACCGATTGTTTTATGTTTTCTTCTACTATGATAGAACCTATCAATTATAATAATCCTTGTGTAATAAACAAAGATTACGGGCAAACCATAGAAACATTTAATGAGCCGGAATTACTAAAAGACTATGCAACCTTTAATAAACAAGATTGGCAGGGTAGTACTTGGCCACCTACTTTAGTGCATCGAAAATACTGGCTAATTACAGGTGGTTACAGCTTAGAATTTAGCCCCGGTATGAGTAGCGATGACGATTTTGCCATGAAAATGTGGTTTGCAGGCTGTAGAATTTTTAAGGGAATAGGTAAAAGTAGAGTGTATCACTTTCAATCTAAATCTACATTAAGAGTCATAAAAAATAATGGGAGAAAACAATTTTTAATGAAATGGGGAATTAATCAATCTACATTTAATAAATATTATATTTGCAGAGGTTCTGCTTACACAATGCCATCAACAGAACCGGATGCATCTAAAATAAAATGGGAACTGTTACGGGCTTGGTTAAAAAGAAAAATTAATTAATGTAATATAAAATCAATTTTTTATGAGATTTTTGAATAATAAATATTATAATTATGTGCTTGCATTAGCAACATTTATGCTCTATTCAGAAAGCCTATATGCAAGAGCAGGCGGAGGTGGTGGTTCCGGCAGAGGTGGCCTTTTTTCTTTGTTTTTAAAAATAATTTTACTTCCTGTTTTTCTAATATATTATTATATTAGAAATAAAAAAATTAAGAATAAGAAACTTGAAAGTACACAAATAATAGAACAAGCTGCTGCTGAAGACCCTTTTTGGAATGAAGCAAAAATGGAGCAACTAACAAAAGATATGTTTAACAGTATGCAAACTGCATGGATGGAAAGGGATTTAAGCAGTGTTAAGCACCAAATAAGTGCAGATTTATATCATGATTATTCCATTAAGTTGGCAGTAATGCAATCTAATAACGAGAAAAATATACTAGAAGATATTAACATTAAAGAGGTAAGTATAATTAGTAGCGAAGATTATAAAGATGATACAAAAGATGCATTTGTTGCTTATATTACAGGTGATATTCTTGATTATACAATAAATGAAACAACCGAAAAAGTTATAAAGAATAAGAAAAAAGATAAAGAAACTTTTTCTGATACGTATCATTTTATAAGACAAGGGAATAACTGGATACTAAATAATATTAATAATAAAGTTTCATTGAGTGATATTGATGATTCTAAAAATATAAAAGAGTAATCTATTTGTACTATTTAAAATAGATTTTTAATAATTTATGATACTATGAAGGTTGCAATTGTTGGTGCTACTGGGCTTGTTGGTAATGCAATGCTCAAAATATTAGAAGAAAGAAATTTTAAGGTTACTGAATTCATTCCGGTAGCAAGCGAGAAATCAATAGGTAAAAGTGTTTTCTATAAGAATGTAGAATATAAAGTAGTATCGGCACAAGCGGCACTCAATAAACATCCGGATATAGCACTTTTTTCAGCAGGCGGGGCTACTTCGTTACAACTTGCCCCTTTATTTTCACAAATAGGTTGCAGGGTTATAGATAATTCATCAGCATGGCGGATGCAAGAGGATATAAAACTAATTGTACCAGAGGTAAACGGAGAAACTTTAAGTCAAAACGACTTTATAATTGCGAATCCTAATTGTTCTACTATACAAATGGTAATGGTACTCAATCCCTTACATAAAAAATATGGAATAAAGAGAGTAGTAGTAAGTACGTATCAGGCAGTATCAGGCACCGGTAATAAGGGCATAGATGCACTAATGCAAGAGCGTAAAGGACAAACAGGTACAGGAGTATATCCACACAAGATAGACTTAAATGTAATACCACATATAGACTCTTTTCTTGAAAACGGATATACCAAAGAGGAAATGAAAATGAGTAATGAAACTTGTAAAATAATGGGTGATACCAACATTAAGGTATCTGCAACCACCGTGAGAGTACCGGTAATTTACGGACATAGCGAAAGTGTAAACATTGAATTTTATAACGATTTTGTTGAAGCTGACATTAGAGTATTATTGAATAATTCAGCCGGAGTGCAAGTAGTAGATAATATTGCAACCAATGAATATCCAATGCCCGAAATAGCAGCGGGAAAAGATACTGTTTTTGTTGGTAGAATAAGAAGGGATTATAGCCAACCCAAAACCCTTAACTGCTGGATAGTGGCTGATAATCTTAGAAAAGGAGCTGCAACGAATGCCATACAAATAGCAGAAATAGTGTACGCTAAAGGCTGGGTGAAATAAAGTGAGTGCTATAATTTGATGAATTAGATATTTATTTGAGTGTACATTGCGATAAAAATATTAATCCATTTTTCTATATACTAACCGTAACAAGGTTGGCAAAACAATTAATAAGAGGGGTAGTGCTATTATAAAACCACCTATAACTGCAACAGCCAGTGGTTGATGTAATTGAGCACCCGCACCTAAACCCAATGCCAAAGGCATTAAAGCAAAAATAGCACCAATGGCAGTCATTAATTTAGGACGCAAACGGGTTGCTATTGCATATATAATAGCATTATCTACACTTAATTCTGCTAATGATTCTTTAAACTGTAAAAATGTAAATATGGCATTTTCGCCTATAATACCTACTATCATAATTAAACCGGTATAGCTGCCTATATTGAGTGCGGTATGTGTTAAAAATAATGCCATATAGCTACCTGAAATTCCTAATACGGCTAAAAGAATAATTAGAAGTGCAATTTTGAAATCTTTAAATAAAAATAAAATAGCTCCAAATACTAAAAGTGCGGCTGCTATTAGAATCAAAAGCAATTCCTGAAAAGATTTTTGCTGTTCTGCATACGCACCGCCATATTCAATATGATAACCTAAAGGAAGCACTATTTTGTTTGATACTTCTTTTTTAATATCTTTCATTACACTACCTAAATCTCTTTTGTCTATGCGGGCAGTAATTGCACCCATAGATTGCAGATTTTGTCTTTGTACCTCTGCATCGCCACTGTCTAATACAATAGTTGCCAACGATTTTACCGGAGTAAGTTTGCCATTAGGTAAAAAAACTTGTAAGTTTTCCATTTCATTTTTGGTTATTACTCGATTACCCGGGTAAACCGAACGAATACTTAACAATTGTTCTTTTTCTTGAATTGTACCTACAATATTACCTTCTATTGCTGTTTGTAATTGGTATTGCAGATTTGCGGGTGAAATACCCATTTGTGCTAATTTAATATAATCGGGTACTACTCTTATTGACGGACCGGCAATTACAATGCCGTTAAAAACATCGGCAGTGCCTTTTACTTCGCTAATTACACCGGCAATTTGTATAGATAATTCTTGCAGCTTCTTTTGGTTATCACCAAATATTTTCACTTCTACCGGCTGCACAGACGTCATTAGGTCGCCTAACATATCCATAATTACCTGCCCAAAATCTATTCTAAGTGCCGGTTGGCTTGATTCTATTTTTTTTCTTAGTTCTCCTATTACTTCTTCTGTTTTTCGGTCTCTGTTTTTATTTAATTGTATAAGGTAGTCCCCTCTATTGGGTTCTGTAATAAAAAAGCCCATTTGTGTGCCTGTTCTTCTGCTATAAGTGGCTACTTCGTTGGTAGATTTAATAATTTTCTCTACCTCTTTAAGCATCCTGTCTGTTTCTTCGAGCGATGTACCCGGAGGGGAATTATAATCTAAAACAATACTGCCTTCATCCATTTCTGGCAAAAAACCTGTTTCCAGTTTTGGTACTATCTGTACGGTGCAAAGTATTAAAATGCCAATAATAATAACACTTAAAATAGGCTTAGTTATAAAAAAGCCTACCCATTTTTTCGATTTAAATTCTTTTGCAGGTTTAGTATTTGCACCTATGGCAACCTTCTTCTCTTTTACCAACCATAAATAAATAACCGGTAAGCCAAGCCAAGTAACGAAAAAGGAGCTGATTAAAGTAATAATCATTGTGTTCGTCATTACTTTAAAGTAAGCACCGGCAACACCTGTCATTAGTTCAAATGGCAGAAAAATAACGATAGTACTTATTGAAGAACCAACCATTGCAGGTAATAAATATTTAATTGCCTTCTGCACCAATTGTTTATTGGGCTCATTAAGATGTTCTTCATAGGTGCGATGTATTTGTTCAACCACAACAATAGCATCATCAATTATTAAACCGATTGCTGCTGCTACTGCACCAAGTGTCATAATGTTAAATGTATAACCAAATACATATATTATTATAAGAGTTAGCGACAGGGTAACGGGTATGGTTATTAAAATTGTAATACTTGCTTTAAGCGAGCGTAAAAAAAGTATAGCAATTAATATAGCTAATCCTAAACCGGTCCAAAGGCTGTCTGTTACACTTTTTACGGAGTCTTTAACAAATTTAGATTGTATATAAAAAGGTTTAATGGTAACATCAACCGGAAGAATCGCCTTTATTTCGTTTATTTTTTTCTCAATATCTTCCGATACTTTTATTAAATTGGTATTCGGTTGTTTCAAAACTGCTATTAGTAAGCCTTCGCGTCCGTTTGCATTAATTTTAATGTATTCCGGGGCGTCTTTAATTACTATTGATGCTATATCTTTAACACAAATAATTCTTTTGCCGTCATTTCTTATAACAATGTTGCTTATATCTTCAATGTTATGCACAGTTGCATCTGTAACAGATAAATATAAATAACGATAATCTGCTACAAAACCATTTGATTTTATAAAGTTTGTTTGTGCCATAACACCACTTAATGAATCTAAGGTTATAGACAGAGCAGACATTTTCTGCTGATTTAATTGTAACCAATATTCTTTTTGTTTACCACCTATAATACGTATTTCTGCAATACCTTCTGTTTGAGATAAAAATGGTTTAATGGTATATAATGCCAGTTGCTTTAGTTCAATTGGCGATTTTGTATTACTTTCCAACGTATAGCCCATTACAGGCAATATGGAAGGGTTCATTTTTTCGACCGTAATTTGAACATCAGGTGGTAAAACATTTTTTATGGCATTAATTTTTGATTCTATGCGTTGCAGACTTATATCAATATCCACATTTTGATTCATAAATGCAGAAATTTCGCAGGCACCTCTACTGGTAGTGCTTCTTATATTATGTAAATCCGGCACTTGTTTTATGGCGTTTTCAAGTGGTTTGGTAACGGTAATCATCATTTTATTAACTGGTTGCATACCTGCATCGGCAATAATTTTAATTTTAGGAAACGTAATATCGGGGAACAATGATGTTTGTAATTTACTGTAAACAAACATACCGCCGGCTAACAGTAATAAGAGCATTACAGTTATCGGTTGTTTGTAGTTTACAAAGAAATTTTTCATTTTATATTGTAGTTTGTTTTAAGTAGATACCCAAAGATTATTTTTTGGCTATTATCACTTTAGCTGTGTCCGGTAAACCAAAATTACCTGTTAGTAAAATTTTATCGGTAGGCATAAATTGCGGTTGCAGAATTTCAACTTTTTCTTTTGTTTCCATACCTCTTTTTACTATTACTTTAGCGGCAGTATTTGAGTCAATCATTTTCATTACCCAAAACTCACTTTGCACATCGTTCGTTAATACTGCAGATTTTGGTAATTGATTGGTTTTGGGTTTGCCTGTTTTTATTATTATTACTTTAGCTATTAAGTTTTCGGGTATGTTTTTATCACTGCCTATTTTAATAAGCATGTTTTGTGTTTGCGATACAGCATCTACAGTAGGTAAAGCAGCATTAATAGTGCCGATTAATTTTGTACCATCTGCTAATAGGAGTTCTAAACTTTTGCCAACAGGTACATATTGTTTCAATTCATAAGGAAGACT
>CAIYTT010000160.1 GCA_903929195.1 uncultured Bacteroidota bacterium | reverse complement strand
GGGAATTTAGATTTAGTAAAATTGATGATAGAAAAAGGAACCATGATCTCGAAAGATGTATTAAGAAATGCTAAATACTATCCTAAATTAGTTTCATATTTAAAAAATTTGAAGAATAAACATTCTATGAAAAAATCAATGAATGTGCATTAAGAAAAATCATATTATTCCAATATGATTTTTTTAAAAAATGCGAACGGTATCCCGTACATAATTTTTATTAAAAGTGTATAAACCTACTATTTCATTTGAATAGTAATATTTTAAATTTTTTAATTTTATAGAATCGTAATTGTAGTATTTTTAAGTTTTAGTTTGAGATTTTTGTGGAGGCTCTCCTGAGAGCCTTCGGCTATCTTTTTTAGAATCTTCCAATATTTATACATTTCATGATACAACTTAATATACCATTTTTTAAAAGGACATTTACAGATTCTAGGAAAATGCCTATTTGGTTCATTCTTGATTATTTCTATATACATATCCAAAAATTTAGTAAGCAATTTTTTATATAACGAACCTACTACAATGTGATCTAGAAGTTCAGTATAAATTCCATTAATTAAATTACTTTCATTTATGTTAATTTTTACATCGATATGTTTATGTGTTTTTCTTTTTATAATTTGAGGTACTTTTTTCGTATTGTTCAAAACGTATCTTTTCAGTATTCTACTTAAATAAATCATGATTAGATCAAGAATTATAGTTTTCTTATATTGTAGTTCTGTTTTTTCTGTCAAATAAGAAAATTTAAATTTACTTTTGAGTAATTTAAAAAATAATTCAATATTCCATCTTGACCTATATATTTCCTTGATTTTATCATCAGAATATTCTTTAGTATTTTTTAGATTCGTGAGTAAATTATATTCTGATTTTGTTTCTATTCTAATTTTTTTATTTCTTTTATTCACTAATTCTTTTTGACTTTTGGACTGACATTTTATTATTCTAGAATTATTTTTAAGATCTTCCATTAATTTTTTATTTTTATTATTTACATTTATAGATTCATTTTTTAATAATAAACTATTATTTTTGATTCTTATGACATAATAAATTTTTTTACTGTTTAGAAAATCAAATAACTCATATTTAAAGTATGCTCTATCGGCAATTATAATAATATTCTTTAATTGATTCTTTTCTATATATTCTTTTAATTGTTTTAATTCCGTATTTTTCTTACCCTGTCCAATAAATTGTAGATCTATAGGAATATCTTTTTCGATATCATAATAACCCATATTTAGATTCGTTACTATTTTTTCTTTTGAATTACTTGAATTATTAAAAGTACCATCAACACTCATAATGGATATTTTATTATTGTTATTGTATTCTTCATTATAAAATTTTCTTAATTTATTTAAAATTGTTTTATATAATTCTATTGAACAATTTCTTTCTTTACGATAGAATGATGTTCTGTTACTTTTATGATTATTTTCAAAATTGATATGTGATACTACATCAATTTTAGTTTTATTTATTTGTGAATATAACAGTCCATACTTAATAATATCAGAAATAGAAATATCTCTATTTCTAAGTTTAATACCTTTTTTATTTTGCCAATTTAAAACACTTTTAAAGATTTTATTTATTGAACTAATTATACGATTCATATTATAATTTATATAAATAAAAAT
>CAIYTT010000159.1 GCA_903929195.1 uncultured Bacteroidota bacterium | reverse complement strand
CTACAACAGAAACCGTATCTTCTACTAAATATTCTTGTTCGTAAACTATTTTACCATCTTTTGTAAAACATTGATAATTAATATGATTATTGTTTTCAATTACTTCTTTGAAAATTAGACCACTATCTTTATTTTTACAAGACATAGTAAATGATAACAATAACATCAAAATACAATACATTTGTTTCATATGAGTTTTATCTTTTAGTAAATAAATTTTGCAATGTAATTTTTGCTTGTTTTTTTGGGTCTATATCTGACAAGTTTTGTTTTTTTTTGTATAACTTATATAGATAATTGTACATGTTATTGTAAGTATTAGTTGTATCAAGCACATTATTATTATGTTCATCAATATACAATATATCATAGCTACCGTCAGGGTAAATAAAATACTTTGCAGTATCCTTTTTGTGCCATTGTTGGTGTTTTCACCGACAAACAACATCATAATCCAAAATAGCTAAGTTTTTTATCTTTACATTCTCTTTGTTGGTGTTTTCATAAACAAAAAATTATTATAATTAAAATGGATTATACTCGTCATCGGAAGAACAAACTATTTGTTGGTGAAAACACCAACAAAGGCGTAAAGTTAATTATTTTATTTGATAAAATTACGGGCGTTAAAAACGCCTAACCTTATTATCCTCGTTGCAAACGAGGACAAGTGAGGGGATTTTCCAGACGCAAGTTGGCTACGCACTTAGCCCTGCTGCAAACTCTCGCTAGACGGCACTATATTTCTTTAATATTTTAATTACACTCATTTATTATTGTAAATTTTTTTTATTTTTTTAATTCTTAATATTTGAGTGAAAAGAAACACAATAATACCATATGCTATAATAAATGCATTAAATAATTCTATATTCATCCAATGTCCATTATTTAAACCAATAAATATTAAATACAAAAAAGTTAGAACAATTAAAAGCCATTCAAATAAGATTATTAAAAATGCATAATTATTTTTTATTAATATAGATACTATAATTTCAAAAAACAATAATAATGGTAAGAAAATTCGCCAATAATATATACCATAGTATGAAACTAAAATATGTGCAGCAAAAAAAGAACGTGTTAAGTTATGATAACTAACCCCAAATGAAAAAAAATTAGGTAAAAACATAAAAACCATCATTGCAATATATAACCCGCCTATATTAATCCAATTTGTAAGTAGTAGCTTAAAGAAATTTACAAACCATAATTTTATTTTATTTTTCATTTTTATTTATTTGTAGGAGTTGACATTTTATTATTGTTCCATTCTGAAATTGAATAAATTATTTCGCCTTCTTTTACATTTAAAAAATTCCCACTCGTCCTCGTTTGTAAAGAGTATGCTATGTATTGGCGTTTGTAACGCCCACTTATCACATTCTTTACATTTTTCAAAGTTAATTATTTTATTTGATAAAATTTAAGGGCGTTAAAAACGCCTATCCTTATTATACTCGCTACAAACGAGGATAAGTGAGGATGAACAATATATAAATAAATTTGGAACATACAAATTATTTTATTTTATATTTTTTTGCAAAGTGTTGCAAAAAATATAAAAAGATACTTGTTTCGTAAGTAAGATATTCTTTAAACCTACCTAAAAAATAGATTAACAATGTTTATCTTTGCACTTATTTAAAAAATCATTTTATATATGATGCAATCCGGTAATAATACAATAGCTGAAAGATTATCATTTGATGAATTTAAACAAATTGCTCTGGAAGATTACCGGATGGTTGTAGCAAGTAGAGAAGCGAGCTTAATAGGCAGGAGGGAAGTTTTGACAGGTAAGGCGAAATTCGGCATTTTTGGCGATGGTAAAGAATTGGCTCAGATTGCAGTAGCTAAATGTTTTAAACCGGGCGATATAAGGTCGGGTTATTACAGAGACCAGACCTTAATGTTTGCTACCGGCATGAGCGATATTCAAAAGTTTTTCTCTCAACTGTATGCTAATCCGGATGTTGACAAAGAACCGTCGTCTGCCGGCAGACAAATGAATGGGCATTTTGCAACAAGATGGCTTGATGATAACGGTGATTGGAAAAACCTAACGGATGCCCCACAATCAAGTAGCGATATATCGCCAACGGCAGGGCAAATGGTGCGTGCATTGGGTTTGGCTTATGCATCTAAAATGTACCGTAATTTACCTTCTTTAAATAAAGGTTTTGAAAAGTTTTCTAAAAATGGCAATGAGGTCGTTTTTTGTACCATTGGCGATGCATCTACATCCGAAGGCTTATTTTGGGAAACCGTAAATGCCGCAGGTGTATTACAAGTACCTTTGGCTATTTTTATTTGGGATGACGGGTATGGTATTTCAGTACCCAGAAAATATCAAACTACCAAAAATTCTATATCTGCTGCTTTAGCCGGTATGCAATGGGACGAGAAAAAAGGCGGTATCAATATCTATACCGTAAAAGGTTGGGATTATGCCGACATGGTACAGGTGTTTCAAAAAGGTATAGATAGAATTAGAGAGACGCAAATACCTGCCATTTTTCATGTACAGGATATTACACAACCGCAAGGGCATTCTACATCCGGCTCTCACGAAAGATATAAAAGCAAAGAGAGGTTGGAGTGGGAAAAAGATTGGGATTGTATAACCAAAATGAGAGATTTCCTTTTAAATAATAAAATTGCCGAGGAGTCTGAAATTATTGAAATTGAAGAAAAAGCTAAAACAGAAACACGTGCAGCAAGGCAACAAGCTTGGCAAGATTTTATTGAGCCGATAAAAGAACAGATAGAACAAGCAACCTTATTACTTGGTGAGCTTGTGGAAGAAAATAGTACCAATAAAGACCAAATAAGTGAAATAATAAAAGAACTTTCTCAATTAAGAGAACCTATTCGCAAAGATGTAATGCAAGCAGTTAGAAAGGCAATTAGCATAAGCCCTAAAAACTCGGATGCCGGCAGAGCATTAAAAGAATTTTATAATTATATAAAAACAGATAATGAAGAAAAATTTTCTTCCCGTTTATATTCCGACTCAAAATACAGTGCTTTAAAAGTTAAAGAAATACCGGCAGTTTACACAAATGAGTCCCCAATTCTTAATGGTTACGAAGTACTGAATAAGTTTTTTGATGCCACTTTTGCTAATAATCCTGCTGTTTTTGCTTTTGGCGAAGACGTAGGTAAAATTGGTGATGTAAACCAAGGGTTTGCCGGATTGCAAGAAAAACACGGCTCGTTAAGAATAACAGATACCGGTATAAGGGAGGCAACTATTATTGGGCAAGGTATTGGTATGGCTATGCGTGGTTTAAGACCTATTGCCGAAATACAATATTTAGACTACTTACTATATGGCTTGCAACCGCTAAGCGATGATGTTGCTAACTTGCAGTACAGAACACGCGGAGGACAAAAATGCCCTTTAATAGTACGTACCAGAGGCCACAGATTAGAAGGTATATGGCATAGCGGCTCCCCAATGGGTGTTATTATTAATGCTATTAGAGGTATGTATTTATGTGTGCCTCGTAATATGACACAGGCTGCCGGAATGTATAATACTTTATTGCAAAGCGACGAACCCGGTTTGGTAATAGAATGTTTAAACGGTTACAGACTAAAAGAAAAACTACCTGCAAACCTTAGTAATTTTACGGTTCCGTTTGGCATACCCGAAGTTATAATACCGGGTACTGATGTTACCATTGTTTCTTATGGTTCTACATTAAGAATAATAGAAGAAGCAATTACAAATTATCTTAACCCGGAATCTATAAGTTGCGAAGTAATTGATGTACGTACATTATTACCGTTTGATATAAATAATATGATTGTAGAATCTTTAAAGAAAACAAACCGTATTGTTTTTATAGATGAAGATGTACCCGGTGGTGGTACTGCATATATGTTTCAGCAGGTAATGGAAAAACAAGGCGGTTTTAGGTGGTTAGATTGTGCCCCAAGAACAATTACCGCAAAAGCACATCGCCCGGCATTTGCTACCGATGGCGATTATTTCTCTAAACCGAATGCAGAAGATATAGCAGATATAATTTTTGATATGATGCGAGAATAATAAATTAAACATATTTATTTAATACATTATTTTCATTTTCCTGTTTTCTTTAATAGAAATCATTAAATATTATTAAAAATGCTTGTGAAAAAAGTATTTATTATTTTTCTATTACTATTACTAAATACGGTTTATGCACAAGCCCGTTACAAGCATAAACATAAAGCCCACGGCGAAGCAAGTTATTATGCTGAAAAGTATAATGGCAGAAAAACAGCAGACGGAACGGTATTTTCGAATAACGGCTTTACGGCTGCCTCTAATAAATTTAGATTAGGTGCGTATGCAAAAGTTATAAATCGTGAAAATGGGAATGTGGTTTATGTATTGATAAATGACAGAATGGGGAATAAAAAAAGAGTAATAGACCTAACAACTGCCGCAGCAAAAAAATTAGATTTTATTAAACAAGGTACTGCAAAAGTAAAAGTAAAGGTTGTAAAACCCGGAAAAGGAAAACGAAAAATCAGAAAACAAATGAAATAATTATCAAGGTAACTATTCTACAGGTTTTTCCGCTGGGAATCCGGAACTAAGAATAAAACACCTGTGAAGACAATGCTAAATGAAGGTAATGAGATTATTAACGATATGTTTTTTCATATTACTTCAGTTCTTTGAAAACTTTCATAGCGGAAAGAGTTGATTCGTTCTTCTTAATGCCCTAACTGAACATCAAAAAGAACGATAAATCTTTCATAAAAAACCAAGAATATCTAAGCCTATAAACCACATGTAGTGCCACCGGGTAATGTTTTGTTTGCTTGGTCTTGATAGTTTTGGCAAGATTTTTTAGCATCATTATAATATGCATTATCTATGTTATGCACTTCTTTAATTGTACCGGTAACTATAACAGTATTGCAGGTGCATGTGTAATTCTTTTTACAAGATGTAATGGCTATAAATCCTAAAAGCGCAATTACGGTAATCATTTTTGTCTTATTCATTTTTATTTTTATATTTTCTAATCAATAAATAGCTATTAATTATTGTGCAAAGATGGGTTGTATTACAAATGCAGATGTTACACGATTATAGAAATGAGTTACATTATTATTGTACAATTAATTTTACCACTGTACTAAGGGGGTATCCCTTAGTACCAAAACATGTAACATGCGATTACTGGAAAAGAGAAATCAATGCATTTTGTAGGTAACAACAACTCAATAGGTAGATGTAAGTGCTTAT
>CAIYTT010000158.1 GCA_903929195.1 uncultured Bacteroidota bacterium | reverse complement strand
CTGTATTCTTATTGCTCCTTATCTTTTCTGCAACAACTTTTATTTCTTCAGTTGCCTTATTTTCCTTATAAAAAAATAAATTATATTGGTTGTTTTTTGCCCTTATATCCAATCTGTCTGCATCAATTAATAAAACTCTATAGTCAGCACCTTCATCTTTTCCTGTTTTTAAGAATGGATATACAGTTACACCAAAATGATATTCAACAATAATCCCTTTATTTTCTTTTTCACTAGCTAGTGCTATATAGTCTTGAAATTGGTTATTGATATAATGTCTTGAAAATTTAATATACTTACCATTTTTAATAGGAATCCTTAATATTGCTTCTACAGAATCTACTAATTTACACAATTCAAAAAACTTTTTACCATCTGGCATTGTTCTATCAGTAATATCCTTAATAGAAAAATATTGAAATAATTCTTTTTTTATTGGTAATGCATACCCATAATCAGCATCAACAAAATTACCATTAAAGTACTTTTCCTTATTTATAGGATATGGTAAGCGTATAATATACGGTTCTAAAAAATCACTCACAGTAAGATAAGGAGATGTAATTAATGTATGTGGTAATATTCTGTCTTTTAACGGTTTTTCATCAAAATAGGGTGCTCTGTATTCAGGCTTCCATCTGCCATTTGCATAATTTAATGGTTCATTAAATGTTTCATTGGGCAACACTAATGGCAAAATTCCTTCCACTATTTTAGTGGCTGCAATTTCAAAATCACTTTGTATAGGTTTAGGCTTATTTCCCTTTAATTGATTGCCTAAAATTTCTACAACATAACCTTCATTGTTTCCCAGATGAATGTCTAAATAATTAGTGTTATATATATTGGCACTATAGCCTCTAATTTCCTCCTTTATTGCTCTAGGCATTTTAGGATGCTGAAAACAAAAATCAAGATATTTATTAAAATCCCTAAAAAGAGTAGAAAAGTTAGAAATTGAACTTTTAAAAGCATACATATTTTTAATAAACTCTTCACTTCTCAATACCAATGGGGTATAAACAGTTCCCATTGCTTTGTGGTCTCCAAGAGGTATATCCAAATATGATTTGATGTTTTCGTTGGCACTGCTAAAAAATAAGGTAATGGGTGAAGTTCCTCCAATAATATTCATTTCTGAGGGACCATCCTTGTAATTCAGCAAATAGATATTTTTTAATTTATCAAAATTATAGGTATCTTTATCTTGTTGTAAAAACATTTTTAGAGTTTCTCCTAAAAGTTGATGTTTGGGGTTTGATGCATCTATTAATGTTCCTAAATCACTATTACTATCAACAATAATTTCTCTGTTACTGTTATTTAAAATTCCCGGATTCCAGCTAATGATTTCAACCTTATCTTTCAAAGAATTGGCATTTAAAAATATCTCAGCAATATCTAAAGCTTCAGAAACCAATCTATGATAAATTGTATTTCCTTCTAGAGTCTGTTTAGTATGAACATATCGAAAAGCTGTAGCAACCAAATCCATTCTTGCAAATGGGCTTGGAATTGAAGTAATTTGTTTATTGGCATTATCTCCCGCAGGATCTTCAATTTTATCTATAAATGCATTACCTATGTGTTGGCTGCTTGCAGTCCAGTCAATTACAGTATCTGCCCCATCTCTATGTAACCTAAATACTTTACTCATACATTATAGATTATTAAATGCTAATTTTTTTATTTATCAATTTATCTGTTGCATGTGCAAAAGTTGCCAACAACTTTTTATTGTTATCGCCTAATGAATCAAAATTTTCCTTTTCATCTGTTCTATTTAATTCCTCTATCATCGCTTCCAATCCTTTTGTTTCCATGAATTTTGTTTTTTCAGGACTTGAAGTAACTAAATTTAAAAAATCTTTTTGTGATACTGACAGATTAATGGCATTAAATGCAACTGTACATCTGCCCATTTCTTGTAACCATTCTTCAAAATATTGATTAAATTTAGTAATATCTTCTACAAATCTTTTATCTAATAAGTGTTTTTGTAAAAGATTATTACCTTTTAATCTATACGGGTCTTTTCTTGGTTCATTAAAATATTTACTAAAAAATATTTCAAATATAGCATATTTTGTAATGTTTTTTGCAATGGCATCTCTACTTATATCTCCTAAATCTTTAAATGCAATTTGTGAAGTAGCATTTTTTAAACCATATTCGTAATATTTAGGGTTTTGTACTATCCCATCTCTAGTATTAAAATCATCGTCATGTTTAGCCATGAAATCTATAATAGCCAGTGCTGAAGCTAATTCAATGAAGTGAGCTTTATTTTTTTGGTTTGCTGCACCATCTGCACCTTCTAATCTATTATTAGTAAAATCATCTCCTATATAATAAAGTGCATTCATGCTAGCACTTACATTTTTTGCATAATAACTTAGTGCAGCTTTTGTTTTAGATATAAATGTATTACTATCTATTTCTGTATTTTTTCCTGTATCATTAATACTAAAATATGGTAGAACGGTAATAGCACCTATTTTGGCATTTTGTAAATTTACATGATTGGGGGTTGGAGGTTGAGCACCTCTAATATTCTTTAGAATTAGAGGAAATCCTGCTGCACCTGTACCACCAAAAATGGAACTAATGATAAAAATTCGATCATTTTCTCCATAACTTTCTGCAAACTCTTGAAAAAAATTGCTGTCTCTAAACTTATTTAATACAACACTGCCAATATTTGGATTGCCTTTAAAACCCATATCCATATCTGCATTCAAATTATTATTTGAAAATAGCAATGAAGTAAATGCTTTATTACTTCTATCTAATTCACTAAATCCTATAAAATCTTTAAAAGATTGGTCTTTAACACCATCTATTTCATAATTGAAATGGTCTGATACAAAACCTGTATCTTGAATTTCATCTAAAGATTTTAAAGATGTTTTATAAAAATGACTTTTATTACAAAAAGTTTTTCTATGAATGCTTCTATAAAGTCTAAGTATTTCTTCTGTCCTTGTAAGGTCTCCATTTGCACTATCAGGGTCTATAATAATAGGAATTATTTTTTCAGTGTTTTTAATTTCTACACCGCAAGCCATAAGCATAGTTAAAGCCTTAACCACTCTTGACCCTGTGCCACCAATTGCAAATATGAATAGTTTTGCCATGAGATTAATTTTAGAAAGGGATTTTTTTATGATTAAGACTAATATACTTCATTGCAAAAGAAAAAATAAAACAAAATATAAATGTATAAGTTGCAACTGTACAAGCAAATAAGAAGCAATCCATTGAATTAAAATGAATTGCTTTGCAGTAATTATTATGTCTTAAATCATTATCAGAATGCATATTTGCTAAGAAGAATGTTATTAAGCAAGCAACTAGAACATTCAAAATCCAAGCCCAAAATTTAGAAAATCTTGGGCTTTTAAATAACCCAAAATAATAATTTAGCATAAACAAAAATGCTATAGGTAGCATCCAACAAAGTATCCAGGCATATACATTTGTGCCAATATATTCACATTTAATTGGGTCTAACCCTTTAAGATGTTGATGCAAACCACTTGAATAGCTAAAACGAATAATGTAGTCAAAAAACTGTGCCATATTAATTATTTTTATTTATTTTAATATGAATGAAGACTATTAATTAATAGCAGATTCACGAGAGGTACTGATTAGTAATTTGCTCAATCGTAATATACGTTTCCAAAGAGTCTAAGACTGTCAGTATACTAATTTTATTAGGGATGGCAGTTTTAGATATGTACGACATTAAATATAATAAAGAAATAGGTCGTGGAGCCTCTGGAAAAGTCTATTTAGCAACTAGATGGAATGATAATCTTAATTCAGCTGTAAAAATTATTTCACGATCTTCGTTAAATCATTCGAAT
>CAIYTT010000157.1 GCA_903929195.1 uncultured Bacteroidota bacterium | reverse complement strand
TTAATATCATTGCATAAGATTAGATTTCGATGAATACTAATTATATTAAAATATTGTAAAGCTACGACATACAAATTATTATTATTATTATATAACAAAAAAACTAAAACAATTATTTTAAAAATACATTAATATATATCTTATGTTTTGTAGAAATTGCGGAAATGAAGTTTCGGAAAAAGCTATAATGTGTGTAGCTTGTGGTACACCACCAAATGCAGGTAATAAGTTTTGCTATAATTGTAAAGCAGAAACAACACCGGGTGCACAAATTTGTATGAAATGTGGTGTAGGCTTGACAAATAGTAATATGCAAAACCCGGACGGTAAAGATTGGCTTACTACACTTTTACTTTGCTTTTTTCTTGGCCCACTTGGTGTGCATAGATTTTATACCGGACATACAAGTACCGGTGTTATCCAATTACTAACCTTAGGCGGTTGCGGTATTTGGGCATTAATAGACTTAATTATGATTATTACCGGTGGATTTAAAGATGCCAAAGGAAATCAATTGGTTAAAAAATAAAAATCAATATTCTAAAAAATATATTAGAATATTGATTTTTGCGGTTCCTATTTTTCTTTATGCTGTTCCTTTAAATTGGATAAAGGAACAGCATTCTTTATGTATTTATAAGAATCTATTTGGTACAGATTGTTATGGCTGTGGCATTACAAAATCTGTATTGTGTATGCTTCATTTACAATTTAAAGAAGCTTTTTTTTACAATAAGCTTATAGTAATTGTATTCCCATTACTATGCTATCAATGGCTTCGTAGTTGCATTAAATTTATTAGCAATGCATAATTATTGCAGGCATAAATTCCAATATGTCTGCAATATAATGAGAATGTATTGTTATACAATTAAGTACGAAATGCCACCTAAAAATAAACCCTGTTTTATTAACCTAAAATTAATAAAAGTTAAATTTAGGTTAAACGGAAATTAAGTATCCATAATGCCTCATTATGCTATTATCTTCGCAGGGATACTAAACAAATACATTTACATGTAAAATTATATACTGCAATGAAGAAACTGATTTTGTGTTTTATGGTACTTATTATTGCAGCTTTTTCAATACAGGCTATAGCAGACGAGAACAATACGAATATAGACGAACCCCATTTAGTACAATACATAACTCAGATTTACAAACAAATAGATTTCAAAAATTGCAATCATTTATCTTATTATGTTTTTGAAAAAGCTTACCGTGGCTATCTAAATTTAAAATATGCAGGTAAGCTTAATAATGAAAAAGAGATAATTACGATTTGTAATTACGATTTACCATCTACCGAAAACAGATTATGGGTAATAGACTTACATGCACATAAGGTTTTATTTAATACTTATGTAGCTCATGGGCAGGGTACGGGCGAAGATTGTGCAGCAGAATTTTCTAACACTAAAAATTCTCACCAAAGCAGCTTAGGCTTTTATGTTACAACTGCTACTTATGAGGGGGAACATGGTACATCTTTAAGATTAGACGGTATGGATTATGGTTATAATGATGCCGCATTAGATAGAGACATTGTAGTGCACGGTGCAGAATATGTTAGCGAACATTTTATTACAGAAAACAACCGCTTAGGCCGAAGCTGGGGCTGTCCTGCTGTAGCTTTAGATTTGGCATTGCCTCTTATTAATACTATAAAGGACGGTACTTGTTTCTTCTCTTATTTCCCCGATAACAAATACATGAAAACTGCCTATTGGCTAAATAAAAAGATAACTCATTTACCCGAAAACAATATGCTACCCGACATAGAAATGAATCTTAAATTAGAAAAAGGTAGTTATGCAAACAGAAATACAACAATACTAAATAATACAATAGCCTCTGTAGGTAAAATAGAAAATAAAAATAGCAGCAAAGATTTAAATTCGTATTCAAATAGTTTTCCTAAAAACATTACCCGCATTGAATACGTTAGAAACGGTAAAATTGACAGTGTAAAAACGTTTGTAATAGAAGGGAATTAATATAAAAGTATTATAACCTATTAAAGTCGTCGGTATTACGTGGTATCCTTGTTCTCATAGGTTTATTTTGGTTATTACCCCCAAATCTATTATTGTTGTTGGTAGTACTTTTTTTAGGGTATCTATTATTACCACCAACATTTCTTTTTGTGGGTGTTTGTTTAGCCTCTTTTACAACTATAATATTACCAAGTAAATAAGAACAATCCAAATTATCAATCGCATCAATAGCCGGATTTTTTTGTGCCATATATACAAAGCCAAATCCACGAGACATCCCTGTTTCAGCATCCCTAACTATTTTAGTGGAAACCACAAAACCAAATTCTGAAAAAACATTAAACAATACATCTTCGGTTGTATCCAAACTAAGATTGCTGACGAATAAATTCATAAATTATAAAAATAGGTTTTAAATAACTCAATATTGACTTGTTTTTTTTAATAAAGTTTATTTACACTAATCTGTATTGGGTTACAAGATACATTTTTCTTTGTAAAACCAAAATTGAAAATATCTTTTAGGTAATAAAAATAGATTTATAGATTTATAGGCTTTTTATGTTTCCATCTTTTATGCGACCAAAGCCAATTTTGAGGCTGTTTTATAATATCTTCCTCTAATTTTCTAGTATGCATTTCAGATATTTCACCTTCTTTTGTTTCATTAGGATTAGCACATAATACATCTACAAATATTTCATAGTACCCTCTTTTTACTTTTTTTACAAATGCATAGACTACCGTATAATTTAATTTTTTAGCTATAACCTCTGTTCCTTTAAATACAGGTGTTTCCTGATTCAAAAACTGTGTCCAATAGGCATTTTGGGCACTTGGGGTCTGGTCTGCTATAAAAGCTGTTGTATTTAAAGTATGTTTATTTTGCAGCATATCTTTATATGCTTGTTTCATCTGTATCAGTTTAGTACCAAACCGTGTACGCATTTTATACATTAACTTATCGAAATGGACATTAGAAATAGGATGGTATATAACATATAATTGGTGTTTACATAGCAAACTAAATGTATTGCCTGCCCATTCCCAATTTCCTAAATGCCCCAAAACAAGAATTATATTTTTATTTTCAGATGCAAGTTTATTCAAAATATCCAACGAAGCCGGATTAAAATAACAATGCTTCAACATGTTTGTTTTACTTATTGTAAGCGTCTTAAAAGTTTCTAAAAACAAATCGCATAGATAATGGTAATATTGCTTACAAATAAGTTGTATTTCTTTTTCTGTTTTATTAGGAAAGGAGTTTCTTAAATTAGACAACACAACTTTCTTTCTATATCCCAAAACACGATATAGAATAACATATAAAAAGTCTGAAAACAAATATAAAACAGGAAAAGGCAATAGTGATAATAAGTAAATAAAAGGAATAGTAATATAATAAATCAGTATTGCCAATGAAAATTATTTTTGCAAATTTAATTAAAAATTACAGCAAAAGGCAATCTTTAAACTAAAAAGAGCTTATATATAACATGCATCCATTTTATAACATACACTCCCATTTAGCAACAGAAAATAACGATGCTCTTTTGACAATACAAAATCTGTATAACAATTTTGACAATATGGACACAAGTAAATTCTATAGCATAGGCTTGCATCCATGGTATCTAAATAACTATGAAGAAGATTTAATCTTATTGAAAAAATATTCGCAAAACAAAAATGTATTAGCTATTGGGGAGTGTGGCTTAGATTATTTATGTAGTACTGATAAACAATTACAAATGAACGCTTTTAAAGAGCAAATACAAATAGCAGTAACCTTAAATAAACCACTAATAATACACTGTGTAAAAGCTTTTGAAGATGTATTAAAACAATTAAATGACCTAAAAAATAAGATACCTATCGTATTTCATGGCTATAATAATAACGTTACTATTGCTAAAAGACTAATTGACAAACAGTATTACCTTTCTTTTGGTACAAGTCTGTTACGAAATAAAAATATAGAATTACTAAAAACAATGAACCCCAATTATTTCTTTCTTGAAACAGATATCTCAACAATAGAAATTGAAGAATTATATGCGATTGCAGCACAAATTCGGAATACTGATAAGAACGATATTATTTTGCAAATTCAACAAAACTTCAAAAAAGTTTTTCTAAATGATAACTGATAAATCATGGCTTTCTCGCACCGAATTATTGATAGGTGCAGAAAAATTAAACAAACTAAATAATTCGCATGTATTAGTAGTGGGTATGGGTGGCGTTGGCTCTTTTGCTGCAGAATTTTTATGCAGAAGCGGCATTGGCGAATTAACTATTGTAGATGGGGACGTTGTGGACCCTACAAATAGAAATAGACAATTACCTGCTTTGGCAACAACACATGGGCAAAATAAAGCTGATATAATGGCAGAACGCCTACTGCAAATAAATCCTGAATTAATACTGCATAAAATAACAGAATTTATTACTCCGGGCAAAGTAGATGAAATTTTGCATTCAAAGTATGACTATGTAATAGATGCAATAGATAGCATTACCCCAAAAATAACTTTTATAAGTGCTGCATATCACAAAAGAATACCATTAGTAAGTTCTATGGGTGCAGGCGGTAAATTAGACCCTACACTCCTAAAAGTAAGTGATATAGCTAAAACATTTAATTGCCCGTTTGCACAACAAATACGGAAAAATCTGAAAGGATTAGGCATTTATGAGGGCATAAAAGTAGTATTCTCACCAGAAAGACCATTAAAGGAATCAATAATGTTTACAGATGGCAAAAACTTTAAAAAATCAGCTTACGGTACTATATCCTATTTGCCGGCAACATTTGGTGCTGCCGTAGCCTCGGTAGCTATAAGAGATATTATGAACAATTAAAAAAAAGAGACTATTGCGGTTGTACAGGTGTTAGTATTGGCTCGGTATCGGTAGCTTCCATTTGTTTTTGTTTCTTAATTCTATTGCCAAAAACTAAATTCATACCAAAATTAAGATTAACACTTTTACTGTCTAAAGGCTTTACTGCCGCATACCAATTGTCGGTAATCATATACCATTGCATTTTTGCAAATTGCAAAATAATTGCCCCTCCAATATTAGCGGGATTATACGATTTGGCAGTATAAGTTAGCGCCCCTGTAAAGTGTTTACCCAGCTTTAATTGGTAACATAAGGTACCAGAATAAATAAAGTCTTTATTAAAATGCTGTGTATTAAATTGTAAACCAAACCAATGATGTTTTAGCTTATAATTTGCCATCATAAAAAAGCTATAGGGTAAATAAGTAGTATATGAATTACTATTCTTACTGAATTTTACAAGTTTACTTATGGAATCCGTTAATGTTTGTGAAGAAATTGCGGAAGAATCCCCTTGAAAATAGGTATCGGCATGTAAGCCGTCAAATACAAATGAAGAAGGTCCTGATGTATAATTATGTACTGTACTTTTCCATTTAATATAACCTAAATCATTAATGCCGGCAGAAACATTTAATTGGTCACTAATGTCATATTTTGCCCCTAAATCCATAGCTAAACCCCTATTTTGATTATTGAATACATAACTCAGTACTTGATTCGAGCCACTTAAAAAACCATTTTTAGTATCGGTAGTATCCGGAATACCGCTTGTTTGAATATTAATATTTGCAGTGGCACTTAGATTATAAAAATTAGGGTCGGTATATAATTTTATGGATGTTTCTTGCGTATTTATATTTGTTTTACCGAAAAGCATTTTAGGACTAAAACCCAATGTCCATTTTTTATATGCATAAGTTGCATGTAAAGCATATTCTCGATACCAAGATGCATTAATGCCAAAATTACCAATTTCCATGGTTTTGCCTAAATAGGCACCATTACCATACCATAATAAATTAAATAAGTCTCCGGGATACGAAAACTGAAAACTCATTTTATCATTTATTGAAAACCCGCAAGAAACATTGTTTTTAGCTATATTAATTGAAAAAAGTGAAATGCCCGTACCAAAACCAACATAATTTTGTTTTTTTAATTTACTAAATAAATTTCCCATATCCACACCCATAGTTGTATCGTTTATACGGTGAAACATATCGTGATAAGTAAACCCGGAATTAAAAATATAAAATGAAACAGAAGAAATAACCGGTAAACCAATAGAAACTTTTGTATCCGTTTGATTTGATGAATTTATCCACTGGGATTGCTGTAATTGGGGCAAAAATTTTAATGTATAACTATCTTGCCCAAAAGATAAAGTAGTAAATAAAATAAAAAACAGAAATAAAAAGTATTTCATTCGAATCGTTTTATAAGCCATTTGTAGAAACATTTAAACTAAATCGAACAGCTAATTTCAAAGAAACATTATCTTTATCATGAATTTGTACCGCACCCGCTCCGCTTGAATATAAATTACCTCGTGTAAACCCATATCTAACTCTGCTTGCCATTACATTATATTGGTCGTGATTCATTATAAAATACGTAGTAGAGGTGTTTGTCCCGTTTACTATCCCATTATTATCAACCGGGGCTTGCGGTATAATGTTATTATTAGGTTTTATAAGCGAATCTAAAATTGTATAATTACTATCGGCAAAATAAAACTGTACCGATGCATATAAAGGAAAAGCATTTGTAACTTGTATAGCAAATTGTGCTTTAGTAAGTATGTTGGTATCTTGCGGTAATACCAATTTCGTAGTGTCTTGTAATGAGAAATTTATTATTTTTAACCAAGCAGACAACTCCGCATCAACCGATAAACGTATGGAACTCGTATCTGAAATAAAATTGTATGCAGTACCACCACCCGGGTTTATTAGTACCCTACCTCTATATACTAATTTATTGGGCGATGGATTTAAAATATTCCTAAACGTATTATTTGTGCTATCAATAGTGTAATTACTAATTGCTGTTGTGCCTAATGAGGTTGCACCGGCAATAGACATGGAAGGCAAACTCATATTTATTATAGCCCCGGACGTAGAAATACCATACAAACTGTCTATTTGTGCCGAAACACCCATTCCAAAAGAATTTGCAAAATTTAAATGTAATAAGGGGTTTTGCAAATAGATACTTGCACTTATTGTTTTATTAAATATATTTAAATCAATAGAATCATTTGGTATCGGTATGGTATAATGCCCCATAGTACCGTCAACAAAACTAAATTGCAAATTATTGTACCCGATAGTAGCACTTAAATTGTTAGTTGCATTTATAGGCTGTCCGGTACCGGTTATTGTGTAGTTTATTTTGTAAGCAATATAATTATGTGCAGTACCACCATTTGTTAAATCAATTGTATATCCGGTCAAATCTAAATTAGTATTAACCGTTGTTGCAGGGTAGGCAATTGTAGATGATAGTTTTAATACATTGCTACCGTTTTTAATGTCGGGAAATGTAATAGTAAAATTAATATTTTGGTTATATGTAGAAGTAATATTTAATTGTAATATGCCTGCTTTTAGTACAATATGCTCCAATTGAGCACCACTGGTATCGGTATAAGAGAAATGATTAGAAATTGAATCTGAAATTGTACCTGTAAATGCAGCATTTGTTATAGGGCTTGTAAGGGTAAAATTTCCTGTATTAAAGTTTTGGTCGGGAATCTTTATATAATCACTGGCTTTAATTGAATAAGGAGAACTGCTATATTTTAAGGAATATAAACCATTAGAATCTATATTAATAACATCGCCTGCTTTTACGAAATTTGAAAACAATAAATGTGCATTTAAAAGAGGGAAAGCCCAGTCTGGAGTCCAATTACTGATTTTTAAATTATTAAAATTAAAATCATCTTTTCTTACACAACTTACAATGATTGTAAAACAAAAAAGTAATAAAAAAAGATTTTTTTTCATAGAATCATCTATTTTTGGAAATCATAACAAAAATATATAAAAACAATAATGATTCCAAATAAAAAGCTAAAATAGAACTTTAATATAAAATAAACATTATATAATATGAAAATAAATAGCAGCTTTAGCTAATCTCTTTTTATACTTATTATGATACCCCTTTACGCTTAGTATAAATGCTTCTAAAAAAATACCTGAAGCAAGAACACTTATCAAAACGCCGGCAACAACACCAAAATACAAGTAATTCATTGTAATTTTTTTGCAAAAGTAAAATGATTGCGAACAGTGTAAAATGAGTCTTATCAATGTAAACACTGACCTATATCAGTCGTCTCGCACCACTGCATACTCCTAAAAAAAATTGAAAATATTATTAAACAGTCATCAATCCTTCACCACCCTCCTTCTTACTCGCTCCCCGTCTTCATACACCACCTCTACAATATAAATGCCTTTTTGTAAGTTGCTTATATCTATTGTTTCTTTATTACATGTTATGGTATGTATTCCTGTCATGGTGAGCCCCGCCAATGGCAATCCTGTCATGGTGAGCCCCGCCGAACCACGACAGGAATACATACCATAACAATTTTGTACACGCCCCACCATATCATAAATAACTACACTGCACCCAGCCGCACCTTCTATGCTTAGGTTGCCGGTGGTGGGGTTGGGGTATAGCCGCACTTCGCTCGCCTCGCACTTTATTTACCCCCAGCGGCCACACACATGCACCACTACCGTATCTCTGGTTATAGTGCCGCATAAATCCATTACTACCTCGTAGCTTGTTGTTACTGCCGGCCTTACTTTTATGCGCCCACCGCTGTCTATGCGTGTGCTGCTGCCCAGCACATACCAGTAGCAGGGCATACCATCTCCGTTGCTATCTACACCTATATAAGTGCTGTCGCCAGCTCCCATCCACTCATCAGGGCCTGCTGTTGCCAGGGCATCACTCGCTATTACACTTACATCGTCTATGAGATAAGCTCCCCAAGCCCCAGTTGATGCAAAGCGAATTTTAGCAATATGTGCTGTATCAAAAAACTCACCAAAGGTTATAAAATTTTCTGTGCCTGTAGCTATAAAACTACCTTGTATTTTTGTCCAGTTCAGGGTATCACTAATAATAATTGTTTCTATTATTTGCGGGGTGTATGCTATTTGTGGGGTAGTACAATTTCTTGAAGTATCTATGTTGCCATTATCAAAATATACTCCGATATTATTTATTGCATAATTACAATTATTTTCTCTTACAATGTAAAATGTAACACAATAACGCTGTCCAGCTACCAAAGTATGCTCTAATCTACCTTGCAAATAATCAAAAGAAATATAACCTGTTGTTCTGCCGTCGTCATAAAAACGCACTTGCATCATGCCATTACCAGAATGTGGATTTTGAAAAAAGTAACCTCCTATAGGGCAACTAACACCAGAACTAAAAGTCGCACAACTATTTATGTAATCAGGCAAACAAGCAGGGGAAGGGTATGAGCTGCCTATAAACCAATTTGAATCAATTGCATTCCAACCGGTTGCATAATATGCAAGGTCATAAGTAAATGGACAGGCAGAATAGGTTTCAAACCCCGGGTTTCTAACTAAATTTATTTGCGCCTGTACATAGGTACAAGCACAAATAAATAACAAAACATTGATTATCAATAACTTTTTCATTGCATAACAAATTTTATGGTAAACATTCTTCCTTTGCTATCTGTAAGCAGCAGTAAATACAAACCGGGTGTTTTATTGACAACAAATAAATTGGTGGTGCCATTTGTAAATTGTAATTGCCCCTTATATATGGTTTCTCCTGTAGCATTTAATACTTCTGTATTTACAGGTCTGCCATCAGGTATTAGTTGGCTAATAGTCATA
>CAIYTT010000156.1 GCA_903929195.1 uncultured Bacteroidota bacterium | reverse complement strand
TTTATATATTTTGTTTTGGCTTTTTTAACGCATTTGATTCCACTTTTCATAACCAATTTTTTTCTATTGATTACAATTTACAGTTCATCACATCACCGTCTAGCGAAGATATGTAGCATAGCCCTGTGAATAGCGAACTCGTGTCTTCAAAATCACCCATTTTATAACTGAAATTTAAAGCAATGAAGTTTCAATTAAAATACCAATATTATGCCAATATTAATTTTATGTTACTTAAATAATTTGGTTGATATTAACATTTGCAGTAATTAATTTTACACCTTGTTATTATTCGTTTAGCTATTTACTATAATTTACCCAAGAAAAGAATGAAAAAATACGTCTTTTATATAAAACATTATTTTATGAAATACACACTCCTCCTGCTTTTATTCCTTTTGGCTTTTAATGTAAATGCACAAATTATTACTACTGTTGTGGGTTGCGGCGTAGTGGGGTATAATGGCGACAATATACCCGCACTACATGCCTATTTAGTAGGGCCGGTTGGTAATGCACTTGACAAATATGGCAATTTATATATAAGCGATGTAGGCAGAATACGGAAAATAAGCCCTGCAGTTGGCGGTATTATTACCACAATTGCTGGTGATGGAACGTATGGCAGTACTGGAGATAACGGACCCGCAACGGCTGCTAAGCTGGAATTTGTTTATGGTGTAGCTACAGACGCAATTGGTAATGTTTATATAGTAGATGGTGGTGCAGGCAAAATAAAAAAAGTAGATACCACTGGCATCATTACAACATTTGCCGGTAATGGCACTGCTGTATATGTGGGTGATGGTGTTCTTGCTACCACAACCGGCATACCTTGGTTAGGTGCTATGGTAATTGATAAATGGGGTAATGCATTTTTAACCGGCAAAAATGTTATTTGGAAAGTAGATACTACAGGCATAATTACAACAGTTGCCGGTACGGGTGTAGCTGGCTATAATGGTGATGGCATTGCAGCTACGGCTGCCGAATTAAATTTACCAAGTGGTATAGCCATAGATACAAACGACAATATCTATATTACAGATGCACTAAATCTAAGAGTAAGAAAAGTAGCTGCATTAGACGGCACTATCAGTACAATAGCAGGCACAGGTATTTCGGGTAATAGTGGTGATAACGGACCGGCAACGGCAGCTAAATTTATAAGACCTTATGCAATAACTTTAGATAACAGCGGAAATATATATGTTGGAGATATATATGGTTTTGTTATTCGCAAAATAGACCAATTGGGTATGATAAGTCGCTATGCCGGTACTGATACCGGTGGCTTTAGTGGCGATAATGGACCGGCAACAAATGCAGAATTGAGTGAGGTATTTGGATTGACTGCAAACAAAGCAGGTGATTTATTTATTTCAGACGCTGATAATAGTAGAATAAGATACATAAAAAACACATTGGAGGTAAAAGAAATTCAACAAATTGTATCTGATTTTATTGTATTCCCAAACCCTGCAAACTATAATTTTAGAGTTACAGTAAATATGATAGAAGAGTACCCCCTTGAGATAAATATTTTTAATGCAATAGGTGTAAAAATAAAATCACTGCAAGCGTTTACAAACCAATCAAATGAGTTTTGGCTTGAAATACCTGAAGGCGTTTATTTGCTTGAAGCAAAAACAGAGCATAAAATTTTACACAAAAAACTAATAATAAATAATATATAAAAATAATT
>CAIYTT010000155.1 GCA_903929195.1 uncultured Bacteroidota bacterium | reverse complement strand
CTTTGTGCTTTAACAATAGTAGTTAAAGAACTAAGTATAATTAAGTAAAAAAAGAGTTTTTTCATTATTTAATAATTCTTAAATAAAATTAACGAATTATTTTTAAGAAAAAGAGTGTTTTTAAAAATTTAATATTGGGGGTGTTCCGTTTAATTTAGCTTCAGTTCTTTGAATACGTTCGAACGGGCTTATTTTTACTCCCCACTCGTCTTCGTTTGTAACGAGGATGCTATGGATTGGCGTTTGTAACGCCACAAATCACATTCTTTTACATTTTTCAAAGTTAATTATTTTATTTGATAAAATTTATGGGCGTTAAAAACGCCTAACCTTATTATCCTCGTTGCAAACGAGGACAAGTGAGGTTTAGTTTTTAATGAACTTGCTTGTCAACACTGTTCCGGCTTCACTTTGCCACTTTATAAAATATATCCCATCATTCCATTCCGTCGTATTTATTTCTATATTTTGTTCGTCGTTTTTTTTGCTATATATTATCTGTCCTAAACAATTGTCGATTCTAAGATTGCCTGCCTGACAATTAGATAAGGAAATTTGCACGTATTTATTTGCAGGGTTAGGATATACTTTAATTTGATTTGCATTATTTACTTTATCAATTTCTAACTTCCAGTAACTAATATAACTTACAAAGGCTTGTTGCCCAATGCCATGCCGGCCATAACTACTACCTTCAGTAAATGTTGTTGATAAACTTATACCCGTAGCCATATATCCATTCAAATACGGTGTAATTGAGTAAGAATTATCTTGATTTGTTCCTCCAAATATTTTATTTGTAATTTCATTACCTGCACTATCAATATAAAATACCCATAAATCAATGCGCCCTATTGTACCCGTATCTGCATATGTATTCCCATAAACTATATATCCACTATTTGGTGCAACACATATTCCAGTTCCACCATCATTATTAATGCTGCCCAATGCTTTTTTCCAAATCAAAGCCCCGTTCTTATTTACTTTCATTATCCAAAAATCCTCACCTCCGTGGCTATCCGTTACCATATAATTGTGTGAACCGGAAGTGCCGGTAATGACAATTGTGCTATCCCTTATATCATATATGGCAAAATTAATCACGTCATTATTGCTACCGCCAAAACTGCTATCCCACAATACATTGCCATTTTTATCTATCTTTAATACATGGTAGTCTTCCAATGTATTAACACCTGCGTGCCATGCCGTATCAGTACAATCATGGTCTGTTGAATTGGATGAACTTATTAAATAGTAGAAAGAATCAATTACCAATATAGAGCCGCCCATTGATTCTTCCAATGTTCCGCCCAAGTCTTTACACCATTGTTTATTACCCATACTGTCTGTTTTCAAAACAACCCAATCATCAGCAAACATACCTCCGTAATGAAATGGAACATCGGTGTCAGAACTGTTACTATTGCCTAATATTATAAAACCATTATCGGGCGTATTGGCAATTGATGTTGCTTCCGCTGAACTGCCAAATGTTTTTTCCCATAATAGATTGCCAATACTATCTATGCGTAATAACCAAATATCCTGCCCGCCTTTAAAACCCGTAACATCGCCATTGTTTGAATTTGTTGTTGCTAGCACTGCATAACCACCATCAGACGTTTGGCAGGCACTTACTGCTTGATCGTCGTGACTACCACCATATACTTCAACCCAGCTAATTTGTTGATTGCTGTCTATTTTGCCAATCAATACATTTGCAAGTACAGTATCTAATAAAAATGAAGGAATAATGCCGCCGCAATTCCCATAACTTTCCCCGACAAATAATATTCCTTTATCTTTTGTTTGAATAGAGAATAATATACTTGTGTAACCTTTTACACCGCAAATAAATCGTGTAGAATCAACAATAAGGCTTTGTGCTTTAACAATAGTAGTTAAAGAATTAAGTATAATTAAGTAAAAAAAGAGTTTTTTCATTATTTAATAATTCTTAAATAAAATTAACGAATTATTTTTAAGAAAAAGAGTGTTTTTAAAAATTTAAGATTGGGGGTGTTCCTTTTCATTTAGCTTCAGTTCTTTGAATACGTTCATAGAACGGGCTTATTTTTACTTCTTGATGCCCTAAAGGAACATCAAGAAGAACGGTTCTTCTCATTCTGATAAACAAGCCTTCTCATTTTGGAAAGGTTTTTCATTATTAAATGTCGGCGATTTCTTTAAAATCCTTTATGGATAAGGGTTTGATGTCCTTTTTGCAATATTGGTACACTATTGGCATATACAAAGCAAACTGATTAAGATGATCAACCAACTTGAAGTTCCTATGTTTCTGGAAGAGGCCTTACCCGAAATTTGTCTCGACTTAGCATCAGGCAAAAAGAACAATGCATATGATACCATGAATACTCTTATTTCGTTCACTTTTAAAAATATTAAAGAACACAATTTTAAGATGGTGAAACGTTGCTTTAAAATTGCAGATAAGCTATACAGTAAAGGAAATGCTATGGTAAAAGGTGCAATAGAAAATGTTTTTGTATATTCATTTACGAAAATGTTCTTAAGCTATCCATTAGAAAAGCAAAAGTTGCTTTCAATGCTGCCTATTACACTTTATTCGTTATATATATCGCAGATATACCATAAAGGATGCTAATAATTCTCATTTTTTGCGACTTTGCCAGTATTTGCCACCAACAAATAATACCATAATCAGAGATAGTTACGTTTTTATTTTTACAATGTTTTTATTGGTGTTTCACCAACAAAAACTTATAATAGTTTAAATGGATTGTACACGTCATAAGAAGAACAAACTATTTTGTTGGCGAAAACAACCAACAAATGCGAAAAACCATACCGCAACAAAAAACAACACCTTGCAAATCAATAGATTTGCAAGGTGTTGTTAAATCTTAGTGAGGTCGCGAGCGGATTCGAACCGCTGTAGAAGCTTTTGCAGAGCTTTGCCTAGCCACTCGGCTACGCGACCATGATGCGTGGGAGTGCAAATGTACTAAATAATTTGTTTCTTTGTGCTAAAATTTTATCAAAAAAATTATGAACCAAAATACTGAAAGTACCATACCCGATTCCGAACTAATAATAAGAGAGGGTGGTAGGGTTTATCACTTGGATATTGCACCCGAAAACATTGCCAATACCATAATTACAGTTGGCGACCCAAGCCGTGTAAGCGAGGTATCTAAACATTTTGATGTAATTACTTATACAGGGCAACATAGAGAATTTATAACCCATACCGGTACCATTGGCAATAAACAAGTAAGTGTTATAAGTACCGGTATCGGCCCGGATAATATAGATATAGTTTGGAACGAATTAGATGCTGTAGTAAATATAGACTTGAAAACGAGATTGATAAAAGAGAAAAAGACACAATTAAATATAATTCGTTTAGGTACTTGTGGTGGTTTACAGCCTTCTATACCGGTAGATAGTATTGTAGTATCTGCTTATGGCTTGGGCTTAGATAACCTTATGCATTATTACAAGCACGAAAATACACCAACAGAAGCAGCAATCTTAGCTGCATTTAATAAACATACCAATGTAAATTCAAAAAATATAATTCCGTATCTTTTTCAAGGCTCCGATGCCTTGTTGAGGCATTTTAAAGAAGAGTTTGTAACCGGTATTACGGTAACATGTCCGGGTTTTTATGGGCCACAGGGCAGAATACTACGGCTGAAAACTGCAGTAGATAATTTGCCCGAAACACTAAGTTCTTTTAAAAACGGAGACCATAGAATTGTAAATTTCGAAATGGAAACATCTGCCATGTATGGCTTATCGCAGCTATTGGGGCATCATAGTTTGTCTATAAGTACGGTAGTAGCCAATAGAACAAATAAAACGTTCTCGGCAGATGGTAATAAAGCGGTAAATAACATGATAAAAAAGTGCTTAGAAATTATTGTTGCTAAGATTGCCTGATTAGGTGTTCATAATAGCTTAACCCCTAAAAAAAGATTATTAATCAACAATTCAGCTTACTTTTACAGCTATGTATCCTGATTTTCAATACTTGCTACAAAGTCTATTTGGGGTTAATATGCCCAATTGGCTTAGTTTATTTAAAACATTCGGCTTAATGGTTGCCGCTGCCTTTATTGCCGCAGCATGGGTTACCGGTAAGGAGCTTAAAAGAAAAGAACAACAAGGTTTGTTAAAGCCCGAATATAAAACAATTGTAGTAGGCAAACCACTTTCCATAACAGACTTAATAATTTCTGTAATTACCGGGTTTTTAATCGGTTTTAAGATAGCCGGTGTTTATGGTAATGTAGATGAGGTTTCTCACGACCCAATGCACTATTTGTTATCTACACAGGGTAATTTTATTGCAGGTATTATTATAGCAATATTTGCAGGATTCAACAAATATTATGAAAATAAAAAGCAACAATTACCTAAGCCCGAGACCAAAACGTATGCAGTCTATCCACACGATTTAATTATGGAAATAGTAATGGTGGCAGCGGCAGGCGGTATTATAGGGGCTAAAATTTTTAATGCTTTCGAAACATGGGACGATTTTATTAAAAATCCTATACAAAGTCTTACCTCATCAAGCGGGCTTACCTTTTTGGGTGGTTTAATATTGGCAACAACCTGTTTTTATTTCTTTGCCCGCTACCATAAAATACCATTTAAGCACCTTGCCGATGCCGCAGCACCGGGCATACTACTTGCCTATGGCATAGGCAGAATAGGTTGCCAGTTGTGTGGCGACGGTGATTGGGGTATCTATAATACGGCATATATAAGCAATCAGGACGGTACTTTAGTGCCTGCTGCACAAAGCACCAATCAGTTTGCACTACACATGATAACAGGTAAGCCCATGGCTCATTTCCCGGCTCCCGGATGGTTGCCCAATTGGCTGTTTGGTATGAACTACCCCCATAATGTAGGGCACGAGGGTATGACAATAGCCAATTGTACCGGCGAATATTGCAGCGTATTACCTGTAAGTGTTTTCCCTACACCTATATACGAATCTATAGTATGCATATTGCTTTTCTTTGTTTTGTGGTTTTTTAGAAACAAGATGACACGCACACTGCAAATGTTTGGAGCCTACTTGTTTTTGGCAGGCATAGAACGATTTTTAGTAGAACTTATAAGAGTAAACTCCAAGTACGACTGGGGATTTATAAAACCAACACAAGCCGAAATACTGTCGGTAGTATTAATGATTGCTGGATTAGGGTTGTTCTTTTTTTATAAAGACAAACCTGCAGAACTAAAACAAGAGGTAATTACTGAAAATACATAAGTATGAATAAATATATAGGATTACTATTAACGGCTTTTGTTTTAGGTACTGTTATAAAGGGTGCAGCACAAACAAATGCCAATATTACTAAAGCTAAAGCAGAGATTATGGCTGCTGAAAAAGCTTTTTGCAAAATGGCTAAAGAAAGTGGGGTAGAGGTAGCCTTTTTAGCGTTTGCAGCCGATGACGCCGTTATATGCCGTTCGTCTAAGTTTTATAAGGGCAAAGCAGGTATTACCGAGTTTTATAAACGCACAGACAAAAAAGATGTACTAAGTTGGAAACCGGATTTTGTATCCGTATCAGAATCTTGCGACATGGCTTATAGCTACGGAGAGTACGATTTTAGTGGTGTAAGAGTAGGGAATACCGTTACAGACCATGGCACATACCAAACAATATGGAAGAAACAAAAAGACGGTACATGGAAATTTGTTTTTGATTAAAAAAAGAATTTGCAATAATGAAAAAGAATGTTACCTTTGCATTCCCAAAAAAACGGTGCGGTAGCTCAGTTGGTAGAGCAAAGGACTGAAAATCCTTGTGTCGGGGGTTCAATTCCCTCCCACACCACCACATTAAGTTATAAGGCGTTGATAATCAATAGATTACAACGCTTTATTTTTGTTTGGGGTATTTATTGGGGTACAGTTGACCGCTTAACGCTTATTAACTGTGCTTAATTTCCTTTAATTGTTTTCCCCTTTTTTTATTTTTAATGGTGGGGGGGGCTTGTTCCTACATCTTGCCTGCCATGCTTGCCTGTCTATAAAATTTTCGTATTTTTGTATATGCAAAATATGTGATAAAAAAATATGCCTAATCTTAATACTCCGGTTAATGCTTTCTCATTTGGTAATCAAAACTATAAACTTGCTACTAATACAGGTAGAGCTAAAATATTCACTACGCCCGACGACCTTTGGGCTGCTGCCTGTACTTACTTTGATTGGTGTGTAAGCAATCCAATAATTGAATGTCGTTATTATGGCATTGATGCAAAGCTTATTGAATTGCCTAAAATGCGTGCAATGTCTTTACAGGGTTTAAGCATTTATATAGGTGTATGTAATCTAAGGTACTATAAAAAGCTTGCCGACTTTTCTCCTATCGTAGAAAAAATATATGATGTAATCTATTCACATAATTTTTGCGGTGCTGCGGTGGGTTTAATTAAACCTTGTATAATTTGGCGGAGTTTAGGGTGGGTAAATAGTAATGTCAAATAAAAGTTCCGTGAATAACATCGAAGTTTGCAGACATTAGCATAAATAAACAAAATCATAGGATAGGGCTTAGGTATTAACCAAAATTTTTATTAAATATACTAATATCACGCGAAACACTATCTTTAAGAAATTCTGTAAATCCTTTAAATCTAATATCAGTATTCAGTATTTCAAGAACACTTGCAGTATTAACACGGCGTGATTCGGCTTTTAATTCACGAATTACAATATATGCTGCCTCCTCTTTTGTTCCACCTGTTTGCAATCCATTTTCCAACATTGGTATTCCAACTTTTCTACTTCTCTTTTGTTTATTATTCGGGGGTATGTAATTATTCTGTTTTGACTTTAAATAAGTGGTTATAATTTCAATTATTTCTTTGCTTTTTGCAGGTTCTAAATCTGTTCCTGTTTTTAGTATTATTTTTTGGCTTTCAATTAAATTTTGCAATTTTGGAGAGTAAGTTTTATTGCCAAGTTTATCATGCCTAAGGTAAGTCCAATAATCACCTTTATTTATATACTCAGGTTCTTTGTATAAACTATTGTTGTTACTACTATCTTTATAATTTTCAAGTATTTGGTTTGCAGCATTATATAAATTTAATGTTGCTATTGAATTTATGTCTTCAAATAAAGCAATTACCGCATCGGATATATTGTTTTCTTTAGATGGTAAGTTTGCAAAAATCAAAATATCTTTTAGCAATTGAATTATTATATAATAAAATAAATATTTGTATAATTTATTTCCGTTATTGCTAAATTGTTTTTGAATATTATATAGTAAATAGGTTGCATGAATATCATTTTCACCAAAATGCTTTTCATCCATTATTTTTTTATAGATACTTTTTGTTGGAGTAAATGGTTTATTTTGTTTAATTGCTATGCCAGGTATCTCTAACCATCCTGCACCATAAATTTTAAGTAAGTCAAACGCTTTTACCCATTTATCTGGATAATCCAAATAAGCTTTTTTAAAATCATACTCTCCATTTTTAACTTCAAGAAAAACATTATACCTATCATTAATCTTAAATGCCCAATCTTTAAAATTTTCTTCTAAGGCAATAAAATCTTTTAAATCAACTTTATTTTGACTATTTGTATATTCAGTTGTTTTTTTTAACAGGTCTCTACCTTCTTCGTCATCTGTAGCCTTGACAATTTTAACAATAAGAAAACCCGAATTTAAATTTTCTATATACTCCTTGTAATTGTTTTCAGAAAAATGATTTCTAATATCAAGTTTTTTTTCTAATACATCAAAAATAGTTTTTGTTGTTTGGCATCCATTTACAATATAAGGATTAGCTAATAAATAATTTGCTCCATCTTCCATTTTATTAAATTCCTCAACAACAATAGTAATTCCATTATTATATAGACCAAATCTCTGAGGTGTTTCATTTAAGGTAATTGCAATTTTTTTATTTACACTCCCTCTTCGACCTAAAAACATTCTGACATTCTTTTCATATATATGTTCAAGTTTGTCATTATTATTCATTTTATATTCACTTAAAAATTTATAAATATTTTCTAATTTAACTGTTCCAACTAATAAATCATTTGAACCTATAAAATCTCCAATTATTTTTACATTAACTGGATTAAGTTGATAATCATTTGGATATTGCTTAAATAATGTTTCAAGACATAAATCTTTAATATTTAATAATTTTCCGTTGGTTAGTCCAGCAAGTCCCTTAAAATAATCAACTTCACTTTTGAAATTATCTTGATGTTCTAATGAATCAATTGTTAAAAATATCAATTCAATTTTATTATTTTCATTATCTGTTTGGATGAATTCAGTAACCTCCTTTAGCACTGAACCTGTTAATGATGTTATATTTGTAGGCTTACCGTCTAAAAAGCTAATAATTTTAAATGCTTCTTGCCTAAAACATTTTGAATCTTTAAATGCACTCCCAAATTCAGTAACTATTAAATATAACGTATCACCATCTGTCCCAAAGTCGTCTGAGTCGTCTTTTTTTAAAATGTAAGCAATATTAATACCTCCTCCACCAATACCATCACATGTCATAATATTATCTTCAATATAATCGGCGTAATCTAAATATGATTCAAGAAATTTTTTTGCAAAATTTATCCCTTTAAGGGTGATATTTGTAGTTGCAATATCCTTTAACCATAAATCTTTAAATTTATTGAATTTTACATTTGTATTCATATTCTTCATTTTTGGTTTTAATTTATATAAAAAAAATAGCGTAACTGAAATTCCTTTGCCGTCCAAGGTTGTCGAAGACCTACCGCAAGCAAAAGACACAGTTACGCCGTTACGGCGTACTACATCCATTGAGTGCTTGCGGTATTATAAATTTTCGACATTTAGAACGGCAACACTATGTTATAATACGACTATCTTAAATAGTCTTTAGTTATCTATGTTATCATTTTATCTTATTTAAGTCTGTAAAATTACTAATCTTTCTTATCTCTACTAATCTTTTAGAATTTAATATTATTATGTATTGCTTTATTTTGTTTGCTTAAATTGTATTCCACTGCTAAATCATAGCTTTCCCTTCCCACTTTACAGGCTTGTTATTGGCTTAATTTTATTGTAAGCTTATAAGTTGCTTCCTGTAGCTTAATTATGCACTGATTACCGTCCTTTTGTTAAATACTCCTTTGTTTCCCGTCCTAAATATTGTAAGGTTGAAAAAATTAGAAAAGCTAAATATCAACCATACAATATTTAGGATGGCGGGCGAATAGTTAAAGCTTAATAGAATTAATTCGCTTTTGTTCGCCCGTACTTAGTTGCAGTCGTAATAACATAAGGCGGGCAGGCTTTTGGCAAGTGTAATAAAATTAATATTGCGTTGGCTTGTGTGTTGGCTTATTAATTTTATTTCTCTTGCCTGTGCGGTGCTAAAAAATGGGGTTTGCCGTGCGTTCGCTTTTTGTGTGTTGGCAAGCAAACTGCATTTTTGCACATGGCAGGTTTTGAGGTACGGTTAAAATTGGTTTAAGTATCGTTCTATTTAACATAACGTCGTTATGTAACAAAAAATGCCCGTGAAAGAATCATTGACTAATTTTTAGTTTACATAACTACACGTTATGTTATTTAGGTTAGATGCTAAACCAATTTTAACTGTACCTCAAATCAAAAAAGATGCGTTTCCTTTGAATTTTTTTAATTGTACCGGTTATAATGTTGCATGATTGTGCTGCTGCTTAATCTGTGAGGGAGTGCTTGGTTAGCTATGTCCCTATTTTTATTATAATAGTTATAGAAAAGTTTACAATTGTTGGCATATTTACCACATTGCATAAATTATTAGCACTATTTATAAATTTTTATTTGGGTAAATTTTACTTACATTTATATAAAAAAATATTATTTATAAATTACATGAAATTTATAACTATTTAAAGTTACTAATTGACTTTTTGCTATTTTTGTAATCTAAATTAATTATATATATATTACCTATCTGTCTTACATTTATAAGACTGTTAGCATTTTTTATAAAATCAAAACCATTAAAGCCACTTATATCATATTCATTATTATTTTCAAACTTTTTCTCATCTACATAAAATGGTTTAATTACTTTTATTGTATGATTATTAACTACTTCATATAAATTATTTGCATTAATACTAAATACTTTTCCATTTTCATTTCCATTATTTTCTGATGAAATTAATTCTGCTTCAAAAAGAATTGATTGTACTTCATCTTTATTTACTCCTTGTATTTCAGCAATTTTACCTAATAATTTGGTATGTGCAATTTGCTGCCTTACGATTGTAGGTATTGCAAAAATAGCTCGAGTAATTAGAACACCTATTATAAATAGCACTACTCCAACGATAAAGGCAATTAAATAATCTGAATTATCAATGTAAAGCATTGGTTCTACTTTTAAAAATAAATATTTCATTTTGTTTATATTTAATTAGCTTCAAAAGTAGAATTTTTTTTTTATATTTGTATTTACTTTTGTATTTAGTTTTTAAATATAAATTATACTATAATTGGTTTATCTTTTACTTTTATAAACCCATTTATATTTAATAACTCATTCATTACCACTTTTGCGTCTATAGGTTGCAATCCTCTGTTAAGATAATCTTTTAATAAAGCACATTGTAACTCAGGTAACAATTCATCTTTTCTCAAAAATTCATTTTTAAATAAATCTTTTAAAACAGTTTTATAATCAAATTGTAAAAGGTAATCGGCTAAATCTAAACCTTGTTTTTTATCGGTTTCACTTGCTTTAGTTTCTAATAAGTCAGAAATAGCAAAGCGGGTAATAGTTGATAATTCCTTAGCCTTTTCGCTCCATTTCTCAAAACCATTTAAATCGGGGTAAAGTGTAACATTTCTCCCTTTCAATACTTTACATTTTTCCTCACTTATTCCCGTTTTACTACCTGTTGCCAACCAAAGTAAATCGGGGAAATAGCAACTAGCTATTATTGCTGTTTTTTCACTTTCTACAATGCCTACAGGCGTATTGTTGCCGTTTAAAAGGTGTTCCCCAAACAAGCATTGCTTTACGTTGTAGTCGGGCAATTTTAGTAGTGTATGCACCCAATTAATGTGAGGATAGGGTTCTTTTACCCGCTTACCGGTTTCAGGGTTGTAAAGCATTACTTTACCTGTTCTTATTTTTCCATTAATATCAATTTGCCAAAATACTGTTGCACCATTCCAATTTTTTGAAGTAGCTATATAATATCGCTCAATTAATTTTGTAACTGTAATGCTTCCAAATTTATTAATTAGATACGTTACAAAATTATTATGCTCATATTCTTTAAGGCTATGCTTAAATATTTCAGGGTGTATTACCGATTCTTTTTCTTGTACTGCTTTCTTTACTGGTTTATGAATTTTTCTTATTTCAGTATTTCCCTTTTCCTGCTCCTTAATTTTTTTGTAATATCCATCTTTATAAGGATTTAGTGAATAAGTACAATTGTCAAGCCTATCACATAAGCCATACTCTTCAGGCAAATAATCTCCGGTCAATGTATCAATATACCTCACAAATGCCTTTAACTTCCCACAACTCGGACACGTAAATTTTTTTCGTGGTTTTTTATTGTCTAATATGTACCTGTAAGCCATAAAATAAAATTATTTTTTCACCTACACTTGCAGCACTTACAACACGGCAGTGTTGCATGTGTTGCAAGTGCTACATTAAATAATATGTTCTTTTTTGGTAAAAACTATTTGACCCTTATTAGTCCTGTTGGTGTTATAGCCTATATTTCTAAGCCTATCGCCAAATATTTTATTTGAACAATATCTATAACCGTTATTGATGCAATACGTTTTATATTCTGAAAATAAGTCTTTCATCTGCATGGATACATTTGCATCTTTTATATAATTCTCGTCTTCTAAAAACAATTGTACGCTATCCGACTGCTTTTTATAATCTTGCAGTTGCTTGTTTACTCCATCGCTATATGTAAAATTCTTTTGTTCCAATAATCGTTGCAGCCCTTCCAATATCCAATTAAATACTCCCGACAATTCATCGGCAATTATTTTCTTTGATAATTCTTTGTCCTGTTCATTTTCGGGTATGGCAACATCAAACGGCACAATTAAAAACCTCCTGAAAAAAGCGTTGGTTTGCTCTACATCTTTGGGTAATTCATTGCAATTAAATATCAGCTTTGCATAATCTGTTATTATCATTGGTCTGCCATGCGGCAAACGTGCCTCTATTGGTTCACCTGATACTAATAGTTTAAAGAATGATGTTTCTAATTTACCGTTTATCTCGCTTGCGTAGTTCACCAATTTATTAGCTAACATCGCTCGGTAATACCCGTGTTCATTTGTCAAACTTTGCAATGAAAAATTACTAACATTATTTTCACATCCTAATAATGCATATACTATTTCAAAGAATACTGATTTACCGTTGGCTCCGTTGCCATATAAGAGTAAAGTCTTTTCAAGTTTTAATGTACCTGATTTTATAAATAAATATCCTAAATACTCTGCAAGTATTTTTTGGTTGTTTATATCCGGTTGCACTTTGTTCAAATAGGCTTGAAATTTCGGGGCTATTGTATTCGGGTTATATTCAAATGGCAATTGGTAAATTAAAAAATCCTCTCTATTAGGCGGTCTTAAAAATTGCTTTTCGGGTGAAATTTCAAACGTTCCATTTTTTAAATTGATTAAAACTAAGTTTCCTTTTGGTTCAGGTTTCGGCAAATTGGCTGCAAATAAAAATTGCTTGTATAAGGGTTCGCACCATTGAACAAATTTTGCTTTAAACTTATCTACACCTAACTTTTCTGCTGCTGCTCCTAAAAAAGTTTGCAAAACGGACGACTCTGTTAATTTCCAATATGCACCATTATATAAATAGGTAAAACCATGATTACGGCACATTCCCCAGTTATTTTTAATTGCTACTATTAATATTTGTTCAATACAGATTACAAAATAATGCTCTTGCTTTAAATTTTCTTTATCCGATATTAATTCGGCTAAATCTCTAAAATTAACTGGTTCAATTTGTGCTAATAGTTTTGTCAATATTTCATTGTGATCTATTGGCTCTACTATATTTTGTTTAATACAACTATCTATCTCATTCTGTATTTCTTTAAAATCAAAAATTGGGGCTATATCATTCATAAACATTCACCTCCCATTATGCGTTCTATTCTTTTCTTTACTTCATTTTTATCTAACCATACCTCTAAAGGAATAACCATTACTGCGTGTTCTATTTCGCCTTCCCAAATTCCAACTGTTACACTAACATAAGGTATAAACCATGAGGGTCGTAATTCAACTTTAATATCTTCATATTGTTCTTTCTCGGAGTCATTATTTGTGTTCATAATTTACCTCCCGATTTTACCTGCGTTAAAACTTGGTTTACCTCTGCATCCTTATAGCGGACTCTGTTTCCTATTCTGTACGCTTTAATTTTACCGTTCTTAGTAAGTTCATTCAAGGTTGGCAATGACACCTTTAATCGGTCTGCCACCTGTTGGCGGGTTAATAATTCCCCATCTGGAGTAATTGTAGGTGTTTGGCTTGTGGAGCTATCCCTTAAAATATTGCGAAGCTCTGCAATTTCTTTAAATAGCCTGTTTATACCTGCCGGTACTTGCTCGAGACTAATAATTTGTTGTGATTCCATTTTATTTGCTGCACAAAAGTTTATGTTTTGCTTTTGTATGCTGCAAATTTCTAAGGTGATTTTAGTAGTGAAAAATGGTTATTTTGGTGATTTTAATGGTTATTAATTTTGTTATACTAATTGTTTTAAAATTTCATCATAACCGGTATATTTTGTTGAAAACTTTCTATCAGTAGTAACTTTTCCAGTATTTGAAAATTGTTCAAATACTGAATGTAAAAAATCAATTGCTAATTTTTTTGGTATCGCTTTTGTCTTTTTCCAATAAAGCCAAAAAGTATATCTAATAAATTCAATTGATGCTAATGTTCTAATTTGTTCAATAGGCACAGGAAGTTTTTTATTCTCTACTGTATATTTAAAATATTCTACTAATCTGTGATACTCCTTATTGGTCATTATTTTACTTCCGTTTGTCCAATTTTGGGACAAGATTCTTAAAGCTTCGTATTTAGCTTCATTTTCAGCAAATTCCACTTTAGCTTCAAGTGTTGTTGTTTTATCGACAATTCTTTCTTTATCCTTTTTTTTATTTTCAATTTTCCATCTATTTAGCATTTCTATTACTTGTCCAAATGCAATAGAGACTGCTGCTTCTTCCGATACATCTTCCCAATTTAATTTTGTTCGGAATTTATAAAAATATATTCTATTTAATAAATCTACCCCTGCCTCTCCAGTAGCCTCTTGTTTACTTCGGTCATTATAATAGTCATTCCAAAAATTGTTTTTCTTTATATTTGCTTCACACTTTACAATGTAATAATCGTAATGCTTTTTATAGATATCTTCATTCAAACCTCTTAAATTATTTTCACGTAAAAAAATATTGAACCATTGCTCAGCATATCTCATTGAACCATTTAGAGTATTTATATATGCGATATTTCTATTCTTAGTATTTTCTTCTCTATTATCCTCCATGATACAATTATTAATTCTCAAAATTATGAAACGTTATTTAATTCGCTTTCCTTTTTTAATTGTTTTTCTTTTCTGTCTGCCCAAATATCTTGTAATATTTTTGCGTGTTCGTCGGGTGTAACTCGTATATATTTTAAAAATGACTTTTCGGTTCGATGTCCTGTAATTGCCATTATAGTAAGCGAGGGTGTTCCTGCCAAATATTCATTTGTTGCAAAGCTCCTGCGTGCTGTGTGTGTACTTACTAAATCATGTTTAGGTATCGTGTCGGTTTTCTTTTCCCCTCCCTTAGTTCCAGTTATACTAACTAATGTTTCTAATACTTTAACTTCCTTGCATACCTCTTTAATATACTCATTCGTTTTTTGGTTGCTTTTTGGTTCAGGTAACTTCCCTTTATATTTTGCGAGTATTTCAATTACATAATCATGCACAGGTATAACAACAGGTTTTCCTGTTTTAATTTGTGTTAAAGTAATCATATTGCCTGTAATCTGTTTCGGGCTTAAAGTTGATAGGTCTGAAAATCTTAAACCTGTGTAGCAACCTACCAAAAATAAATCCCTGATGCAATCTAATCTCGGCTTGTCTTTAAGGTTTAAATTTGCAAGGTCTTTTAATTCGCTTTCGGTTAAATAAATGGTATCGGCTTCCTCTGTTACGGTTATAAACTTCCTACTTTTATATGCAAGGTTCTTATTAACTCCGTCCTCTGTGGCTGCGTTTAATATTGACTTAATAGTCTTTATATACTTACCTATTGTGTTTAACGATTGGTTGTGTTTGGTCGCCAAATATTCATTAAACGAAGTATAAAAATCTAAATCAATATTTTCAAAATCTAATTTCCTATGCGAGTCCTCTATATATCTTTCAATATTAAACAATGTTGTTTGATAGCTTTTTATGGTTGCAATAGTCAAAGGTTTACCAGTCTTAATGTGAGTTACCTCACCACTTATACAATTTGCCAAATGTTGTTTAAAATACCCAACAAAAGTTAATTTCTCTACTTTCCCTCCCTTCCTAATTGCTATATCTAATAATGGCTTTAATACTGTTGGTGTCGGATGCTCTCCTTCATTATCATTTACATACTTTCTAATAGTGGTTTTAACATCTGAAGCAATATTATCTAACCTGCGGTTAAATTCAGGGTATTCAGGATATTTAGTTGTTTCCTTTGCTCTGTGGTTTGCCTTATTCCAAAACTTTGGTAAAATACTATCGGGTAAATAATATTTCATTTGATGCCCTACGTAGCATATACGGCAAAAAATAGCAGTTGGCTTGGTGCTATCCGGTCTTTTTAAATAAAATGAAACTTCCATGTAATGCTATTATTAGTTAAGCATAGTAAAGGTAAGTAAAATTTCGTTTTGGGGTACACTTTGGGGTACACTATTTTTTAATTTGGTTTAACTTTGGTTTGCTATTAACATATTTTATATCCTTTGTAAGCTAATACTGGTAAGGTTTTTAAAGCAAACAGGCGTTAAAATGCGTTAACCTAAATTAAATAGGTGATAGTCCCTCCCACACCACTTTTAACTTCATAAAGCGTTGTAAATCAATCGATTGCAACGCTTTATTTTTTGAGGTGGCAGAAAAGGTGGCAGTTTTCGTATATTTATTTATATTATTTTTAGTGTGCTGCTCTATTAAAAGCTTCAGAGTTGATTTTGTTACTTGACTTCCGCTGGAAAAAGACGGACAAAAACAATGTAGAAATACTTAATGATACAAAAGACTACTATAGATATTTTGATGCAACATTATTTGTTGAATTTTTATTCGATAGCATTGATTATACAATTATTGTTGTCCGACAAACGGAGATAAAAAAGAATATTAGTTGTGAATTCCGCTACAGTCCTACATTTGAAATGTCAATTGAAAAGCAGGGTGTTGTACCT